>JACPNC010000078.1 GCA_016185685.1 Candidatus Woesearchaeota archaeon
CATTCAATGGTATGGCTCCAGTAATTTTTTTGTTTTAATTTTTTGTAATGTTTTGGTTCGTGAAAGGAGAGTGAAACAAAAAATAAAAGCAACATGACAACAGCTACTAAAACCCAATTTAATCTCAGACTATAAGTAGCAATGAATCCGCCTAAAATTGCAGCAGTTCCGGCAGCAAAATATTCTACTGATTTTGAATTTCCCCAGATTTTCTTGAAGTCGTTTTCTTTTTTTGATTGCTTTAATGTATCATAAACAAATGCAGAATCGGCTCCGGAAGTAAAAGTTACACCCAATCCCCAGATTACTTCTGCGATAACAAACTGCCAAAAATTATGTCCAAAAGAATAGACGACTGCTGCAATGAACAGAACAAATGCACCTATTGCTAGGCTATGTTTTCGTCCAATTTTATCCGCAAAAACTCCTGTTGGTACTTCAAAGAGAGCAATGGAAAGAGTATAAAGTGCTTGAAGAATCATGATTTTAGTTAATGATAATCCATTTTCTTGCCAGAAGATTACTATGACTGGGACTATGAATAATAATTCTCTGAGAAAGCTAAATACGTAGAACTTTTTGATGTTATTTAAAGTAAGATTTTTTGCCATCTTTTGGGATAGTTAAATTGTTGTGATTTATTAAGTTGTTGCAAAGTGCCCAGAAAAGTAAGGGGCGGGTGGTCGGGGGTTTACAAATTCCAAATTAATTAGACTTAATCTGTGTTAGTTACCCCTGAAAACTTGGAAGGGTTGCTCGGAGAGCAAAGTTCGTGAGCCCGAATAGCCCGAACCAATAAGCTTAATAAATGTCATAAATACAACCTATTAATGGAAATGTTAACCCTTCTCCTCGCATTCATCATAGCATTTGGCACAATGTTTCTTGGTGCAATAAGCGGCGGTGTTGGTTTAGTGTTACGTCCTCTTCTGATTTTCATCGGATTTCCTGCCATTGCAGTAGTCGGTTCTGTAAGAGTTGCATCTGTGATTGGTGAGATGCCTGGCATATTTTTGCTCCATAAAAATAAAAAAGTCGATTGGGACCCATGTTCTCTTCCCTCTATATTGCCAACTATGGAAAGACATACATCAGCGCATCTGCTTTGGGAAAAACAACTTCATATATTGGGGCGGGAATAGCGTCCATTGTATTTCTCATCGGGAAAGCTGTTGACTGGCAATTATTTATCGCGTTGGTTTTAGGGTTTGCATTAGGATCTTTCTTCGGAGTGCATCACGGACTGAAAAAAGGAGAAGGGTGGATTCGAACATTGGTTCTTATTGTAGTTTTTGCAAGTGCCATTAAGCTTATATTTTTCTAAAGTTCGGGCGTCAAGTGAGGGCTCACGAATTGTAACTAACCCCCTATAAGCTAACTCTCCACTTTTTTCACCTTTTAACACTTTAAACCTCAATAATTCTCTTACCACAACTAAATATCCTGTACCCACTGGACAAATAAGAATGTCCAGTGCTAGAAGTCATAAATCTTAAAAATTCTTAACTTTTAGCCATTTTTAGAAGCCACTGGACACACTGGACAGCTGCGGGTAGGGTTTATCAATTTCCCCAGAAATTATCAAGCAATTATGACAAAAATTATCGTAAAAGAGACAGAAATATCGGTGATACGTATAGAAAATGAAGATTATATTTCCCTTACTGATATGTTAAGAGCAAAAGATGGTGATTTTTTCATTTCCGATTGGCTTAGAAACAGAAATACCGTGGAATTTCTGGGTATCTGGGAACGCCTTAACAATCCACATTTCAATTACGGCGAATACGCCATAATTAGAAGTAAAGCTGGATTAAATAATTACAAGATTAGTGTAAAAGAGTGGGTAGAAAAAACAAAGGCTATGGGATTAAAAGCGACTGCTGGACGTTACGGCGGCACGTATGCCCATAAAGACATTGCATTTGAGTTTGGGATGTGGATAAGTGCAGAATTTAAAATCTATCTTATTAAAGAGTTCCAACGATTAAAAGAACAAGAATATGGGCAGTTAGGCTGGGATATCAAAAGAAATCTTGCCAAAATTAATTATAGAATCCATACCAATGCTATTCAGAAGTATCTTATCCCGGAAGAAATTTCTAAGAGTGAAGAAAACTTGATTTACGCTTCTGAGGCTGATATTCTTAATCTGGCCTTGTTTGGACTAACAGCAAAAGAATGGCGTGATAAAAACCCACATTTTTTGGGAAATATACGGGATTATGCTGATGTTTTTCAATTAGTTTGTCTTTCCAATTTGGAGAATCTCAATGCTTTGTTCATTAAAGAAGGTTTAGGAAAAGCAGAGAGATTACAAAAATTAAACAGCATTGCCATTGAGCAAATGACTATTTTAACCACTCATCATCATCGCTTACTAGAAAAGAATCCACTAAAAGAATTGAAAAAGAGGTGAAAGTCCTTGTCTGAAAATGGCATTTTCCATTTTACTCATGTACCTTCCCGAACTATTTTGCAAAGAAGTTCTCTGCCAAGTCTTAACTCCAAGAACACAAGATAAATCTATTTAAACCACTCACCAAACCCACCTCCATGCTCCGCGACTTCACTCCCAGACTGTACCAACAAACCTTGCTAGGTACTGCTGCACAACATAATACTCTCGTCGTACTTCCCACCGGCTTAGGAAAAACTGCCGTTGCCTTTCTTCTCACCGCTCAGCGTCTCTTACAATACCCTCAATCAAAAATTCTCATGCTCGCTCCAACAAAACCTTTGTGTGAACAGCATCTCCAAACTTTCCGAAAACATTTAGAAATTCCTGAAAATAAAATTGTCCTTTTCACCGGAGAAATTTCTCCAGAGAAACGTGCTGTATTATGGAAAGATGCAACTATCATTATCAGCACGCCGCAAGGATTAGAAAACGATACCATTAACAAACGTGTGGATCTTAAAGATATTTCTTTACTCATTTTTGATGAAGCGCATCATGCTACGGGAGAATATTCTTACGTTTGGCTTGCGGACCAATATGAAAAACTAAGCTCGTTCCCAAGAATTCTCGCTTTAACTGCCTCGCCGGGAAGTGATATGGAAAGTATCCAGGAGGTGTGCAAAAACCTCAAAATAGAACGGGTAGAAGTACGTACAGAAAAAGATGCTGATGTTAAACCGTATGTGCAACATATGAAAAAAAATTGGGTGATGGTGGAATTTCCACAAGAATTCAGAAAAGTACAACAACTGTTACAGAATTGTAAAAAGAGCAAACTTATAGAGATTCAAAATTTTGGCTATTGCAAAGATGCAGAACTTGGCAAAGGGGAAATGCTTGGCTTGCAGGGAGAATTTCAGCAAAAATTATCTCAAGGATTTCGTGAAATAGAATTGTTGCGCAGTGTTTCTTTACTTGCAGAAGCCATGAAAGTAGAACATGCCCTTGAATTATTAGAAACTCAGGGAATTAAGCAGTTGAGTGAGTACTTTAAAAAAATTCAGGAAGAATCGCTAAACAGCACAGTAAAAGCAGTTAAGAATTTGGTGACGGATCTCTGTTTTAAAGGGGCAGCATTTCTGACAGAAGATCTTTTGCAAAAAAATATTCAGCACCCAAAACTGCCCAAACTGAGAGAAATTGTGCAGGAAGAAGTGCAGAGGAATCCGGAAACAAAACTAATTATTTTCACCCAGTATCGTGATTCTGCTGAAGAAGTAGTGAGAGAGCTCAGCAATCTGCAAGTTAGTAATCATATTTTTGTTGGACAGGCAAAAAAGAAAGGCTTAGGATTCTCGCAAAAACAACAGAAAGAAATTTTAGAAAAATTTCGTGCAGGTGAATTTAAAGTGCTCGTTGCTACATCTGTCGCGGAAGAAGGGCTCGACATTCCCAAAGTTGACAAAGTTATTTTCTTTGAACCAGTACCAAGTGCCATCCGTTCTATTCAACGAAGAGGAAGAACTGGAAGATTGGAAGAAGGCGAGGTAACTCTCCTCATCACTCAGGGTACCCGTGATGAAGGATATCGTTGGAGTTCACATCATAAAGAAAAACGTATGCATCGTAACCTTGAACAATTACGAAGTAATTTTACTGCCACGAAAACGGAACCAACATTGCAGCGGTTTATCCCGGAAAATCAAGCAGTTCTTATTCTTGCAGATCATCGTGAGAAAGATAATAAAATTGTCAAAGAGCTTATTGATCTTGGCATTTCTGTAAGAACGGGGCAATTAATCTCTGCAGACTATGTTCTTTCCGGAAGAGTGGGTGTTGAATTAAAAAAAGTTCCCGATTTTGTGGATTCGCTTATTGATGGAAGACTGCTGGAACAAGTACGCCAATTAAGAAATAATTTTGATAAAGCAGTATTGTTAATTGAAGGGGAAGAAGACATATATTCTATCCGAAAAGTTCATGCCAATGCTTTGCGTGGCTTGCTCGCTTCCATAGTGCTTGACTTTAACGTTCCCGTACTTTACACCAAAAATCCACGGGATACTGCCGGTTTATTGGCGGTGATGGCGAAACGCGAGCAGGAGAAGGGCGGTGAAATTTCTTTGCATGAAAAGAAGCCACAGACGCTGAAAGAACAGCAGGAATTCTTGATTGCTGCATTACCAAATGTTGGAATAGTAACTGCAAAAAATCTTCTGATGCATTTTGGTTCTATTAAAGGAGTGGTGAATGCTTCTTCTGAGGAGCTGATAAAATTGGAAGGAGTAGGCGAAAAGACTGCGGAGAAGCTGAAAGAGGTGTTTGAAGGAGGGTATGAGAAAGAGTGATAGGTTTTTTTGTTTTTCTTAGAAAAATGGACCCCCTGAAGAATAGCCACGCTCAAAAAGCAGATTTAGGTATTGTTAAAAAGCGAGAAAAGAAGATACTTAAAGACAACAATTTTTAAAAAGAGTTCTTATTTAACTTAAAACATGGATCAAAAAGAGATTGATTTAATGTACTTAAGAGAAGCCTACAAGCTAGCTATGAATTCTCACGATCCGAGTACACAGAACGGGGCTATCATTGTGAATTTTAATAACCGTTTCAATATGGATTTGGGGAATGTTGTTGGAGCTGATTGGAATCATTTCCCAAAAGGTGTTATTGCAAGTTCTGAAAGACTCAATGAGCGTGATCTAAAATATCCCAGAATAGAACATGCTGAAAGAAATGCAATTTATTCTGCTGCAAGAAAAGGGAATAAAACTGAAGGGAAAATTATGTACGTGCCTTGGTACGCATGTTCAGACTGCGGAAGAGCAATAATTAGCGCCGGAATATCAGAAGTTATTGGTTATACTGGTCCTGAAAAATGGTGGGTAGAACAGGTTGGGTCTTTAGGAAAAGATGGAAAAGAAGACTGGACAAAAAGCATTGGTGTAGCTATGTCTATGCTTGATGAAGCTGGAGTTAAAAGGAGAATTGTTGAAGGAAAAATAGGCGGAGTAGAAGTGCTCTTCCGTGGAAAGAAGATGAGACCTTAGTAATTTTTTGACCCATTTCTTTTTCGCAACTTTAAAATACCTTTAAATCTTACTTTTTTCATGCCCAAGCAGAAGCCTAGTTTTGAAGAGCTTATCCGCAGTAAGGAAATAACTTTTCATTCTTATGGCCGAAAACTAAAAACCAAGATGAAAAGTTTTGGGGAATATAACTGGGATTTGATTAGAAAATTAATAGAACAGTCAGGGAATAAGATGATTTTATCCGGGAGTGCATTAGAGTGCTACTTGCAGAAACCCCAAAATATGGGAATTATTACTGATTTTGCCATGCAAATCTTTGGAAAAGGTTCTGAGAGGTATGGAGATTTTAGCGTCTGTGTTTCTGTTGACATTGATGCTTTAAACCCTTATTACCTTGCAAAGAGAAATTCTAAAGAAGAAAAAATTGTAAATCTTCTTGGTCAAACTCTTGCAGATACCTCCTGGTGGGTTAAAGAAATTCCCTACGTAGAAAAAGTTTGGAATTTTTCCCTGTGTAATGCGCTTGGCGGAATGGTTGGTTCTCCCGGGTATGAGTATCCTCACACCGAGAAGAGATTTCGTGCAGAAATGGCTTGGTTTGCTCAACGGTTTATGATTGGCACTCCGGAACAAATAAAGCGTTATGAAACGTATGCCTTAAATTATTTAAAACAAGTTTTTGAAAAAATATCTGTTTTTGAAGAAAATCCTCATCTGCTTTTTGAAAATACTTTTGAAATGAATCTTTTGGAAATAGCTGCTCATGATGCCGGGTTAGTAGCAGAGAATGTTGTGCATTTTAGTAAAGAGTGGAAAAGAAAATAAGCCGGCTATTTTACTATTTCTCCTTTAACTACAATGATCTCTCTAAATCCTAATTCTTCCATCAATTCTCCTGTCCTAAATGCCCTTCCTACGCTGTGGCAGTAGATCAGATATTTTTTGTCGTGTGGCAATTCTTCTATACGCTCAGGAAAATTCGCATCGTAGAAATTGAGATTGTTGGCATTTTCAAGATGCCCATTTTCAAATTCTTTTGGTGTGCGTACATCAAGAATATTAATGTTTTTTTTATCGTTGAGTAGTTTTTTTGCTTCTTCTGGTGTAATTAATGTAATCATGATCCTCAGAAATATCTTTTATTTTATCTTTCTTCCCTGCCATTCTTTCAGTACTAATCGTGCTGCTTCGTGAGTGTTTGGTTTCTTACCTGCCAAGAGAAAATTCTTTTTCAAAGCAATTTGTTCAAGAACTTCCTCTGCGTCATCTCCATTCACTTGATAATGCTTATTGATTATTTCTTTATTTTCTTCAATCAATCCTAACGCTGCAGTTTCAGGATCTTTGACTTTCCCATAATCCACCACGCCAATCTTTGCATGTAAAAAATGATCTTTCTTCTCTTTTTTAGGAAATACGCCAGGGGTATCAAAGAGCATTATTTTTGTTCCTACTCTGATTTTTTGCATCCCTTTGGTAAACCCGCTTTCTGGAGAAGTTCCTGCTGCACCTCTTCCCGCAAGAGCATTGATTAATGAAGATTTTCCTACATTCGGATAACCAACAATACCGACAACTATTTTTTCTCCATGAGAAATTTCCAAAATTTTCTTTTTTAAGATAGTAGTTCCTAAGTGCTCTGTACTTGAAATAAAGACACTCGGCTGCAGATTTTTTGCATTTTTTTCTACTTCTTTTTGATCTACCAAATCGCATTTATTAATAACATAAAGTAATTTCTTTCCTGAACGCCTGATTTTTGCTTCAACTTCCCGATTTCTTGTTTCTTCCACTGCTCTAGCATCAAGTACTTCAATGATAAGCTCTGCTTTGTACAAGACATTATGGACGTGTTTCCAGAAAGTGGACATGTTAGTGGGGTTGAAATTCTATATATCTTTCTTTTTCGTTGAAAGTAATTAAGAATTGATTAACACCATCTTTTCAAAAAAGAAAGAAAAAACCAGTACCTACGTTTTTAGAAAATCCAGCAGAAATTTCAAACTCCATTCCAGCAATGAGAATGGTAATTTTATGAATATATATTTTAAGAATATCTCCATCGCCTAAAACAACTTCTTTATATTCTCCTTCTTCTAAAGTGATTCCTAGTAATTCTGTCATCTCTGCAGGAAAAATACAGAAGCTTGCTCCAGTATCAATATAAGCTTTAATTGCAATCCATTCTCCCCTGTACTTGATTCTTAGAGGAATCACCGGAAGAAATTGTCCTTCAAAGAGTAGATAAGGAAATTTCATAGAAAAGTTATTGTTTCTTTCTTCGTTGGAAGATACATCAATGTGATCATTTGGGTGGGATTTTTTTTTTTTGCTTTCTTATATACTTCTACACTTGTTTTTGCAGTAGCTACTATCTTTTCGTCTATCAATGCAGCATATTTTCCTGCGTAAGGAAATTTTTTCTGAACCATATTTGATAATCAATGGTTGTGTTCTATTTAAACTTTCCTTAACAAATTTAGGAGATTTATTTTATATCACCATAATGAATAAAAGCAACAAAAAAAAGCAACAAAAAATGGAACAAGAAAGAACTATCCAGCAACCACGCAAATCTGGTGATTCCCTAGTTGCTTCTGCTTCGCGTCAGCAGCTCATTGAACTTCTAGACGAATGTCTTAATGATGCGCGCATGCTTGCAATTAAGCATCGTATGAATACTGAGGAGAATCAAGTGAGATTGGCAGTAGCGTTGTTGAGAGAGAGAAGGAGAGAACTTTTTTCATCTCAAAAATAATTTTTTTTCTATTCTACAACGCAAATCTGAGGTTTTTCTAGTTGCTTTAGAGAACTTTGCCTTAAAAATATCAATTATGCAAAGTTCTCTTTAAGCAACAACCGGCGCCTTCGTCATACTCACTAATGAAGCTGCAAACATCATTGCAAATACTGCCATGAATGCAAATCCATAATTCACGTTTTGTGGATAAACCCAATATGCAGAAATCAAAAATCCCATCATTGCAGAAAGCATAAATGTACCTTTTAGTGGTGCTGCATGCCAACGAGAAGGTTTTCCTCGTCTAATTTTCTTTTTTGCCATAATGAACCTCTTTTAAGTAAGGAAGTTTTCAGGATTTTTAAAGGTATCTACAGCAAGTAATTATTTAGCTTTCAGAAGTGCCACCATCATTAAGTCGAGCTTCTTCAATATCCATATCGAGCTGACAAGGGGGTTGTCCAATCCGGGGAACGTCAGCCATCGATATAAACGACGAAAGCGAGAAGATGGTGGCAC
>JACPNC010000079.1 GCA_016185685.1 Candidatus Woesearchaeota archaeon
TCAGTAAAGAAAATGTATCATCTCACTCCGCCAGAATTTAAATTTAGCGAAGAGTTATATGGCTTGCTTGACGATGCAAAAAGGATTCTTGCTGAACATAAACCCACGCGGGAAGAGTTTGTTGACCCACAGCGGGTACGGGAAGTATTCTTTAACATCGGCAAAGATTTGCTTACTGATCTTCTCCAGCATCGCAATCTTCAACTCAAGGAAGAAGAAGTAGAACAACTTGCGCAAGCACTTTTACGTTACACAGTTGGCTTTGGACTGATTGAACTTCTTCTCAACGATCCTAAAGTACAAGATGTGAACATTAATTCTCCCAATGGTGAAATTCCTATTTTTGTTGTGCATCAAGATTACGGAGACTGTTATACCAATATTTACCCCACAAATCAAGAGGTGCAAAGTTGGGCAACTAAATTAAGATTAATTTCCGGCAGACCTTTAGATGAAGCAAATCCAATTTTAGATACGGAGTTAAAAGTACAGGGATTTAGTTCAAGAGTCGCTGCGCTCACTGCCCCCCTCAGCCCGATAGGATTAGCATTCTCTTTCCGCCGCCACCGTGATTTTCCTTGGACTTTTCCTCTTTACATACAGCCAAAAATAAGATTTATGAATGCTCTTGCTGCCGGACTTTTAAGTTTCTTGATAGATAACAGCGCAACCATCTTAATTGCAGGAACACGAAGTAGCGGAAAAACTTCTTTGCTTGGTTCACTGCTGGTAGAAATCATGCGTAGTGCAAGGATTATCACCATTGAGGACACTTTTGAAATTCCTCAGGAATCCCTCCGCAAGCTGGGATTTAACATTGAATCACTGAAAGTTGCCTCTGCGCTTTCTGCACCAGGTTCAGAAGTTGACCCTTCAACAGGAATTCGTTCCACCTTGCGTCTCGGCGATTCTGCTCTTTTCATCGGTGAAGCGCGTTCAAAAGAAGTAATTGCTTTATTTGAAGCCATGCGTATCGGTGCTGCTGCTAATGTAGTCGCAGGAACTATTCACGCAGACTCACCTTATGGTGTGTATGACCGAGTCGTCAATGATATTGGCGTGCCAAAAACTTCATTTAAAGCTATTGATATTATTGTTGTTGCTAACCCTGTCATCTCCGGATTAAAAAAATACAAACGCCTATTGAAAATTACAGAAGTAAGAAAAGAATGGGATCAAGACCCTCTCAGCGAGGGAGCATTTGTAGATTTAATGGTCTACGATCCCGTCACCGATCAGCTGGAAGTGAGTGATGATTTGCGCAACGGCAATTCAGAAATTATTAAACGCATGGCCGGACGGGTAAAAGAATTTGCCGGCAATTGGGATGCGGTGTGGGAAAACATTCAACTCAGAGCAGCATGTAAACAGGCAATTGTAGATGCTTTCCAGCAGACAGGAGATGCCAGTATGCTGGAAGCAGAATTTGTCATTCAAGCCAATGATCAGTTTCATATCATTACGGATAAAATCAAAGAAAAACAGGGCAAATTAGATCCACAGGAAACCTTATTTCTCTATAAAGAATGGCTGAAGAAGGAAGTGAGGAAAAGGAAAGAAAGGTAGTAAAAAACAAGGGAGAATACAGACGTACCTCTTTTCTTTCATAAGTATTATAAAGTAAAGATTTTTAGAAAAATTATGTTAAGAAAAAATTCAATTGCCTTAATCTTTTGGTGTATACTTTCACTTTTGCTAGTTTCCTGTTCTTTAATCACCCCCACCCCTACTGCAACCACCGGCGACACTGTAAAAGTCAGCTACCTCGGCACGCTTGATGACGGAACAGTATTTGATTCTACTGAAAAAAGCGGAAAACTCTTTGAATTCACTTTAGGCAAAAAACAAGTAATTTCTGGTTTTGAAACCGCAGTAACCGGATTAAAAGTTGGTGAAATCAAAGAAATTACTCTCACTCCGGCAGAAGCGTATGGAGAACATCGAGACGATTTGGTAAAACCTTTTCCCGTGACTTCATTCAGCGAAAAAGTAAACGAGGGCGATCTGGTGAATTTGGTGCGTGAAGATGGAAGAGAAACTGTTGCTCGCGCAGTCTTAGTAGCTGATGATGCTATTTTGGTAGATTTCAACCATCCTTTGGCAGGAAAAACTTTGCATTTTAAGATTACATTAGAAGAGATTGTGAAGTAAATTCTAAATCTTAAATTCCAATATCCAAACACTAAAATGAATGATTTAGTATTGGGATTTTTTTTATTGAAATTTGGAATTTAACTTTACATCCCCATCATCACTTTCAATTCTTCACTCGGCTCCCATGGTGGTTCAAAGGTAACCGTAACTTCCGCTTCCCCGCCAATTTCTTTTACCTTGCTTTTGATCTCATCAACCAACTGTGGCCCATACGGACAAAATGGCGAATATGGTCTTTATTCATTTCTCTATTTTTTCAATTATTTCAAGATTTTTCAATTTTTTCAAACCCGTTTTTCTCAATCATTTTGGCTAATCCTCTATCTCCAGAAGCAACTATTTTTCCGTTAATAAGCACATTCACAATATCCGGCTCTAAAAATTCCAAAAATTTATTGTAATGAGTTATCACAATAATTCCAAGAGAAATTTTTTTCTTTAAATAATTAATCCCCTCAGCAACGATTTTAATTGCATCTACATCAGTTCCGGAATCAGGTTCGTCCAATATGGCATATTTTGGTTCCAGCATCAACAACTGAAGTATTTCCAATCGTTTCTTTTCTCCACCTGAAAAACCTTCGTTCAGAGATCTTCCTGCAAAAGAAGCATCTATCTTTAGTTGCGCCATTTTCTCTTTCAGCAAAGCATGAAAATCAATAACCCCATACGGCTTTTCTCCCCGTGCTTCACGAAGACCATTCACCGCCGTGCGTAAGAAATTACTTACCGTCACACCAGCAACAGTAGCAGGATATTGAAACGATAAAAACAAGCCTTGCCGTGCACGCAGATGTGGCTTTTCTTGAGTGATATCCTTGCCATCCAAAACAATACTCCCGGAAATAATCTTGCATTGCGGATGTCCCATCAACGCATGCGCTAAAGTACTTTTTCCTGAACCGTTCGGACCAATTAGAGCGTGTACTTTTCCTGCTTCAAAGGCAAGAGAAATATCTTTAATAATCTCTCTATGTTCAACTTCCACACGAAGATTTTTTATTTCAAGTGCCATGGTAATAAGATTCTACTTTTTGTAGTTTGTTGTTTTTTTTAGTTTTTTTAGTTTTTTTATTTTAAATTTTTCTCTATCCCTTTATGCAATGCTTTCAGCGAAAGTACTGCACAATGCACTCTTCCTGGACTGAGAGAGATTCCTAACAATTTGAAAATATCTTCTTTTTGTAATTGCTGAATTTTTTGCAGAGTCGTACCTTTGATATGTTCAGACAACAATGAAGCCGATGCCTGACTGATAGCGCATCCTTGACCAGTGAAAGAAACTTCACTTACAAAATGTTTGCTATCCAGCTTAAGAAATATGCATACTTCATCTCCGCAAAGTGGGTTGTTTTCTTTATGAGAGAAAGTATATTTCTCAAGAGGAAATTTATTTCTCGGATTGCGATAATGGTCTATAATATTTTCACGGTATAATTCTTCCTCCTCATGAATGGGCAGAGAATCTTGTATTGAATCTTGTACTGAATTTTGTACTGAATCTTGTACTGAATCTTGTACTGAATCTTGTACTTCTACCTGAATTTCATTCCTGCTCATCGGATCACCTCCTGTGCTTTTTGCAAAGCTTTTACAAGAGTATCAATGTCTTTTTTGGAATTATGAAATGCAAAAGAGGCTCTTACAGAACCAGGAATGCCCAATTTTTGATGCAAAGGCATAGCGCAGTGATATCCCCCGCGCACCGCAATAGTATACCGATTGCAAATCTCTGCAACATCATGGGGATGTATTCCATTCATGGTGAATGCCACTAATGGACCACGAGAAAGAATATGTGAACCACTAGAAAGAATCCTTGGGCCAAGGATTTTCAGCTCAGAAATAGTACTTATCTTTTCTAAAGCATACTCAGTGAGTTCTTTCTCATGACCTTGAATCTCTTTAAAATTCTTCTGCAAAAATAATACCGCCGCCGCTAACCCCATCACTCCAGCAATATTTGGCGTTCCTGCTTCAAATTTCCAAGGTACCTCATTCCACCGTGCATCTTTAAAAGTAACTTCAGAAATCATATCACCGCCATATTGAACTGGCTCCATTTCTTCGAGTAATTCTTTCTTTCCCCATAATACACCGATGCCCGTTGGACCATACATCTTATGTCCGCTAAAAGCAAGAAAATCACAACCCAATTCCCGTACATTTATCGGCAGATGTGAAACTGATTGTGCTGCATCAACAATGCACAAAGCACCGGCAGCATGCGCAAGTACAGCAAGTTCTTTTATGGGATTAATAGTACCCAATACATTTGAAATATGAGTCACTGAAACAATTTTGGTTCTTTTGCTGATAAGTTTTTTTACCTCACGCATATCCAAAATGCCTTCTGAAGTAACAGGAATAAATTTCAAAAGTAAATTTTTTTCTTTCGCTAGCTGCTGCCAAGGAACAAGATTGCTGTGGTGTTCCATCTCTGTAAGAAGAATTTCATCACCAGCAACAAGTTTCTTTCCTAGAGAAGACGCAAGCAAATTTAAGCTTTCAGTTGTCCCTCGAGTAAAAATAATTTCTTCTTTCTGCGCGCCGATAAACTCAGCAATAATTTCACGCGCAGTTTCATATTCTACTGTGGCTTTTTGTGCAAGTGAATACGCGCCACGATGCACGTTCGCATTGCTTTCTTCATAGAATTTCTGCAAAGCATCCAGAACTTCTTTTGGTTTTTGCGTAGTTGCAGAACTATCTAAATAAATTAATTTCTTATTCTTTTCTAAGAGGGGAAAGAGTGATTTCATTTTTTCATTTTTGAGTTTTTATTTTTGAGTTTTCATGCACCATCAAAAATTTTATCCCACCGCTCCTTCCATTTCCAGTTCAATCAACTTATTCAGCTCAACCGCATACTCTAAAGGTAATTGACGAATAATGGGCCCGACAAAACCAGAAACAATCATGCGTACTGCCTGTTCCTCACTTAATCCTCTAGTCTGCAAATAAAACAAAGCTTCTTCACTTAACTTTCCTACTTTTGCTTCGTGTGCCGCATCAACATCATTATTTTCTATTTTTAAAATAGGATCAGTATACGAACGGGAATTTTCATCTAATATCAACGCATCACACACCACACTAGTGGTTGAACCTCTTGCTTGGGGCATAATTTTTACTAAACCACGATAACTGGAAATGCCTCCATCTTTACTAATGCTTCTGGAAACAATAGTCGAGCTAGTGTGCGGCGCAACATGAATTGCCTTCGCCCCAACATCCTGATGCTGATCCTTCCCAGCAAAGACAATACTAAAATTATCTGCTTTTGCCCCCTCGCCGCGCAGAATCGAACAGGGGTATAGCATAGTCGTACAACTGCCCATGTTTCCAGAAACCCATTCCATAGTTGCATCTTTGTCAACTAATGCGCGTTTAGTGTTAAGATTATACACATTCTTGCTCCAGTTCTCGATACTGCTGTATCGCATCTTTGCGCCATTCCCAACAAAAATTTCTACACATCCTGCATGAAGCGAAGTAGAAGAATAACGAGGAGATGAACAGTTATGTGCAGCAACGCCATTTATACAATACGTTTCGTTATCTTCCACACTAAAATTATAAACAAATTCTTCTTGAACTTCTCTTGATTCTAATTCTCGTATAGGAAAGAAAGCAAAATTTTCATTTATTCCAAATCGGCTGCCTCTTTTGTTTCTTCCCAACTGCATTTTCACTTCTCTTCCTACTATTTTTCCAAATTTACCCATGTGATCTCCAGTTATACCTAAAGTATACATAGTCTGCCTGCCTTCTTTGCTTCGATCTCTCTGATTAATAAAAGCAACAATTCCCAATCGCAGCAAGATATCTCGACATTGTACTATTAATTTTTTAGAGACGGAATTAATCCTAAATAATTCTTTTAATGCTTTTTTAGGGGTTTTATTATAATAATTGCCATCCCCGCAGAAATAGGCTTTAATAAGCTCTTTTTGTTTTTTAGGATCTTCCAGCATCATCCAATGAGGGATTTCTTTTTTACTAGCTTGTTTCCCGAAAATTTCAAAAATTCTACACAATTCTACGGAACAGACAACCACACTCGTACCGTGGTTTTTCTTATGGGTAAACACCAGTGTTTTTTCTATACCAAATACTTCTTTAAGTAATTCTTTAACTTCTTCTATATAATTTCTCTCATGAGATCCAAAAGAAAAATTGAGATACGAACCGCTGGAAATGCTCCCCTCAGCTAAATAATAACCAGCAAGTTTAAAGAAACCTTTAGCAGAAGGTATTTTTCTCTTTACATTTTTAAATCCCTGTCTTTTTCCAAAATATTCTTTAATTTCAAATTCATGATAATCTTCAGATTTAATGGTTTTATTAATGGGCATGGCCAGATAATCATTCTTCTTAAAGAATTTTGGAACATTCCACCTTATATTCCATTCTCTATTACGATCTCTCTTTTTCAATTTATCAACATATAGGAAAGGGTGATCATCGGTAACTTCAATAGTATTTATTCCATCGCCTTTGATCTTAATTTTCTTGAGAGTCCCGGTATACGGTCTTTCATAGAATTCTTTCACTTTCTTATAAGTTCCGTCATGAGTAAGCACTTTATCTCCGGTTTTAATTTCTTCAATTGGCTTATAGTCTGGATTTGTTACCACCGCATTCCCTTTGGTAAAACATCCTTCGATATAATGCAGTTCTGCTCCTTCATCAATAACAATTAGCGTATGTTCAAACTGCCCGCCGCGCTGTTCGTTCATGCGAAAATATGCTTGCAAAGGCAAATCCACTTTGACATTCTTTGGAACATAAATAAAAGTTCCACCGCTCCATACTGCCGCATGCAGCATGATAAATTTATGATCATTAACAGGAATACAAGAAGTCATAAAATATTTCTTCACCAATTCAGGATACTTCTGCACTGCCACATCCATGTTTTCAAAAATTACTCCTTTGTCTTTTAGTGACTGTAAAAGGCTATGATATACCACAGAACTGTCATACTGCGCACCCACTCCGGCAAGAGCTTTCTTCTCAGCTTCCGGTATACCAAGACGATCGAATGTCTTTTTTATTTCTTCAGGAACATTTTCCCAGTTATCAGTTTCTTTTGCATTGGGATCAACAAAAAATACAATCTTGCCAAAATCAAGTTTGCTTAAATCCGGTCCCCAGCTAGGAAGTAGAGTCTGCTGAAATAACTGTAATCCTTGTAATCTTTTCTGTAAAATCCATACTGGTTCGTTTTTACTGCTAGAAATCAGACGAACAACTTCCTCACTTAAGCCAGGTCGTGCAATATACTTAGGCGTATGCGCATCTGCTTGATCGTACAATTCTCTGTTTAAAGTAATTTGTTGATTTTCCATTTTATTTTCCATTTTTGCTTCAATTACATTTTCCATTATAGTTTTCATTATGAAGTTGAACTTAAATGAATCAAAGAACTTTTTTCAATATGAGGAGGAATCAAAACACTTTTTTGAATCTGAGGAGTACTCACGCGATGACATCCTACATGAAGAGGATCGCAAGCATCAGGAACTTCAGAAAATAGTTTGTGAATCTGACAGAGAGCTTTACTGGAACGAATGAAATGTAAGAGATGTTGTGTTTCACGCAAATAGCTTAAACGATCTTTCACTTTTTCTGCCGAAGCTTGAATTTGCGCAAGTACTTCAGGAGTAAAGCGAATATGGTCTGCGCGTTTTGCGCTGGCATATTGACTAATCGTTGCGGGAGTAATGCCTAAAATCACCGCAATATCTTTCTGTTTCATACCACGAGATTTCAGAGCCAAAGCAAGATATTTCCTTAGGCTAGGAAGTACATAAAAAACTTCAATTTCCTGCGGATGTAAGAAGGCTTTCTTCATTATTAACTATGGTTAATTTTAGCTTATTTAAAAAGGTTATGAAAAATTTTTCCAATTTTTCAGAACCTCTGAAAGCCCATAAAAGAAACTGTTTAGTTACCTTTCCAGTCATAACTTTTCAGTAACTACAACAGAAAGCTTTATAAACGGGGCTTTTTCTGGTCAATATGCATGGCAACAATTACATTAAAAGGACACAATATCATCCTCCCAGTAATCAGAGATTCATATGATAGAAGAGCAGTGCAATATAGGAACAGTATTTATGAAATTTTAAAGTTAGTTGGCGTAGATAAAGACCAAGTAGATATGAGAGAAGATATCAATGCTTATCGCTTTGCTCCTGCTTCTGTTACCTGGTATTTGGATGGCCATCGTTTGTATTATAGTTATAAACTGGCTAAAAAATATGTAGAGAACTTATACATTGTCTTTAAGCTCATTGAGTGTGAAGTAAAAGCAGTTGTAGCTGGAGAGAAGACCATAGAAGAATTTATCGCTGTTTTTTCTGAAAAAGATGATGTAGAAGAAGAACGTAAAAAAGCTAGAGAGATACTAGGAATTGCAGAAGAAGTTACAGATATGGCAGTTATTAATGCAAAGTACAAAGATTTAGCTAAGAAAAATCATCCCGATATGGATGGCGGCAATCAAGAAAAATTTAAGGCGATTAATAATGCGCATAAAGTTCTAAAAAGAGAATTGGAGTAAATTGAAGGAAATACTCACACTTTCCTTAAAACTTCCACCACTTCTTTTACTGCTTCCACCACTTTCTTTATATCTTGCAAGGTATTTTCTTTCCCTAAACTGAACCTCACCGTTCCACGTGCAAACTTTTCCGGAACGTGCATTGCCTGAAGCACATGACTCACTGCAATTTTTTTAGACGTACACGCGCTTCCAGAAGAACAATAAATACCCTGTTCAGAAAGATGTCGCACCAATTGCTCTCCTTCAATTCCTGCAAAAGAAACAGAAACGATATGCGCCGCCAGCTCTGAAGGATGCCCATTGAGCTTGCTCTCTGGAATTTTTAAGAGTTCTTTTGTAAGTAAGTCTCGCAATTTTTTTAATTTAAATTTTCCCTTCTCATTTTCCTTCTCACCTTCTTTCTGCATCAGTTCTAAAGCTTTTGCAAAGCCGATGACAGCAGGTACGTTTTCCGTTCCACTCCGCAATCCATACTCCTGCCCCCCGCCATAAAACAAAGGTTCAAGAGCAATTCCTTTCCGTGCATACAAAATCCCAGCCCCTTTTGGACCATTTATTTTACTGCCATTTAAAGTCAGTAAATCAACACCTAACTTTTGAACATTAAGTTCTTCGTATCCTGCCTGACAGGCATCAGTGTGAAAAATGATTTTGTGTCTTTTTGTGATTTGAGCAATTTCTTTAATGGGTTGTATCGTGCCAACTTCATTATTGACGTACATTATTGAAATAAAGATAGAGGAGTTAAGATTATTTTTGCTGGTAAGAATTTTGCCGGTAAGAATTTTTTCTAAAGCAGCAAGATTTACGATTCCTTTTTCATCGACAGGAACATACTCTACCGGAAAATTTTCTTTTTCTAATTTTCTTACGGTTTCTAAGACTGCTTCATGTTCAATAGTTGAAGTGATAATACGACAGTTAGAAATTCTGTGAGCAACACCCTGCAAGGCCAAATTAATACTTTCAGTTCCTCCAGAAGTAAAAATAATCTTATCATCCGTATCAGCATGAAGAATTTTTCGGACTATTTCACGTGCTTCTTCCACTGCTTTACGTGCTTTCTGTCCTGTTTCATGAATACTGCTGGGATTGGCAAATTCTTTGGCAAAATAAGGCCGCA
The DNA here is from genome assembly GCA_016185685.1 of Candidatus Woesearchaeota archaeon. Classification (GTDB taxonomy): domain Archaea; phylum Nanobdellota; class Nanobdellia; order Woesearchaeales; family GW2011-AR9; genus JACPNC01. The sequence continues at coordinate 9,852 of JACPNC010000079.1, forward strand.
TGGTTTGCAAGACTTCTTTTCGTACAGGGGTTCCAGCAGCGTGGTCGAGGTAGATCATGAAACAAAGAAAGAGAGTTTATTTTAAATGATTTTCGTTTAATACGATTCAACATTCAATTCTTTTATACGTTGAAAATCTTTAACATTTCTCGTTACAATGGTAGAAATATTTTTACTCAGAGCTATACCTGCAATAAGGCAATCATTATCAGGAATCGGCATACCACGCTGAAGAAGTTCCGCAGAAATTTGGGCAGACTTGACAACTGCTGCGTCATCAAGAGGGAGAACACGTATATCTTCAAAGAGCCCCATCATTTCTAGAATTTTTTCTGAAGGAAGATGGCGGTAAAACATCCCCCTGATTAATTCAAACATACATATTTGCGCAGTAAAAAGATATTCTTTGCTTTGAATTATGGGAAGAACATCTTTATTTCCTTTGCTTAAATCAATTAGGAAAGTACTATCTAAAAGTTTCATGAAAACCTCTTCTGCAGGGTTTTAAGATTCATAGCACGAATTTTTTCGAGATCTTCAAAAAGTAATTCTCCTTCCTCTAAAGTAAGTATCCCAAAATAATCCAGGAGAGTTCTTCTTTTTTTAGGCGTGATAACGCGTACAATTACTTCAGAAAAACTTTCTTCTTCTAGTTTGTTTTCAGATAAAAGCCCATATGCTTGTTCAGTAATAGTCAAGGTTTTAGTAGCCATACACATACGTGTGCACGTACATGTATATAAAACTTTTCCTTCACTTCTCAGAATTATAAGTAAAATTCTCAAAAGAGTTTCAACAATCTTTTTAAACTTCTAAAGAATAAGCCCATTAAAAGAGGCCCTACCGATGTCAACTCCACCAGAACACCAAACAGACGATTACCAACAATTACTAGAAAAATATAAAGCAAAAATTAAAGAAGAATTTGGTGAAAAAACTGGAACTTCAGAAAAAATTTCTTCTAAAGAATACAACGAATTCAAACGTGAATTGTATCCCGCCAGTTATAGCGGATATGAAAAATCCTGTAATTACGCTGAAAAAATTATCAAAGTAAAAGTTACAGGAGCAAGCGCAGAGAAAGTGCAAAAAGATCTCAACATCTGCCACCTCAACTGTACGCCTTCAGGTGTTACTTCTCTTGCCATTCTCACTGCCTTGCTCATCATTGTTCTTGGTTCGCTCATTTCTTTCCCTATCCCCTTACTTCTCGGACAAAAACCAAACACCTTTCTGATATTTTTCTTTGTAGTAGCAGGACTGCTAAGTTTTCCAGCAATGCAAAAAATCCCAAGTTTTATGGCAAATACTTGGCGGATGAAAACTTCAAATCAAATGGTGCAAAGTGTTTTTTATTTAGTCACGTACATGCGCCATACTTCTAACCTTGAACGGGCAATCCAGTTTGCTGCAGACCACCTCGATCCTCCTCTCTCTTTAGATTTTAGAAAAATTCTCTGGGACGCAGAAACAGAACGCTTCAGCACTATCCGTGAATCCGCAGAAGCATATTTAGAAATATGGAAAGAGTGGGATAAAGATTTTGTAGAATCATTCCATCTCATTGAATCCTCACTCTATGAGGGTTCTGAAGAACGCCGGATGGCTTTGCTGGACAAAGCATTAGATGTCATTCTCAATGGTACTTACGAAAACATGCTGCATTACGCCCATAACCTCAAATCACCCATGACTATGCTCCACATGTTGGGAATTGTTTTGCCTATTTTGGGATTAGTTATTCTTCCATTAGTGGTAAGTTTTCTGGGAGAAAATTCAAATCCTTTTACCACTTCACTTTACATCGTATTACTTTATGATGTTGCTCTACCCGTAGGAGTATATTATTTAGGAAAAACAATTCTTTCACAACGACCAGCAGGATACGGAGCAGAAGATATCAGCGAACTCCCAGAGATGAAAGAGTACAGTAAAGTACGTTTTGGTTTTCTGAAAATCCATCCCCTGTTCTTCAGTATCCTGGTAGGTCTTTTCTGTATATTTCTCGGATTAAGTCCATTGTATCTGCACGCAACCGGAGTCCCAGATTTTGCTTTTGATGCAAAAGGAAATTTAAAAATGCTTGAATATGTCTGCCCACCTGGACAACTGAATTGTGCAGAATCAGAAAAACTAGGACCTTATGGTATTGGCGCATCATTACTTTCATTAGTATTCATTGCAGGCATCGGTGCTTCTATCGGCATGTACTTTGCCTTGCGTGCAAAGGATGTCATTAAAATACGCCAACGCACCAGAACTTTAGAAGATGAATTTTCTTCTGCGCTCTTTCAACTGGGAAACCGTCTCGGAGATGGATTGCCAGCGGAAATTGCTTTTGCCCGAGTAGCAGAAACCATGCGAGGAACTACTTCTGGAGATTTTTTTAACATGGCAGAAAAAAATATCACTAAGTTAGGCATGGGTTTAGAACAGGCTTTGTTTGATCCAAAAGTAGGTGCATTGATTAGTTTTCCTTCAAAAATCATTGAATCGTCTATGAAAGTGCTCAACGAAAGCATCAAGAAAGGCCCACGTATCGCTGCGCAAGCTCTTCTGTCCATGTCACGATATATCAAAGAAATTCACCGCGTAGAAGAACGTCTAAAAGATTTAATGGCAGACGTTATTGCATCCATGAAATCACAGGTGAAATTCTTAACCCCTGCAATTGCCGGCATTGTCGTCGGCATAACTTCTATGATTTCTTCTATTCTTACAAAACTCAGCTCACGGCTTGCTTGTTTTTCACAACAGCAACAACAAAGCGGTGGCTTTGGAGATATCTTAAGCATTTTTGGTTTAGGAATTCCCACTTATCATTTCCAAATTATTGTTGGCATCTACATCGTACAAATTACATTTATTCTCACTGTGCTAATCAGCGGAATTGAAAATGGAGAAGACAAGTTAGGTGAACGGTTTGAATTAGGAAAGAACGTTACTCGAAGTACTATTGCTTATTGCATGATTGCTGGAATAGTCATGCTCCTCTTTAACTTATTTGCCAACAACATTATGCAAAGCACGCTGAAGGCGTGTGGGACGTGAGAAATGAGAGTATTCGTCATTATTTTTTTCTTTCTTTCACCACAATCCTTATAAAGAACTCTTTTATTTTTAGTCTTGTCGGGGGCGTAGTTCAACCTGGGAGAACACATGGCTGAAGATATCCTCATTGGCATTCAGAAATGTCAAAAATGAGATTTTTGATACCATGATGTTGTGGGTTCAAAAACAAAAATCCCAAGTTATAAAAAATAAAATCAATTTGGAATTTTTACTGAAATTCCCACCGCCCCCATGTTTTATCAAAATTACTTTAGAGAATTCATTCATCCAAGATAAATTTATATAGTCAATTTTCCTTCTTTAAGAATACAGATGAAAAAGAGCGTGAAAGAAGTGCAAAAAAAAGATGAGCAAAAAAATCTCCCGTACGCAACATTCTGGGCAAGTATGGGAATCGTATTTCTAGTTTCCTTTCTGGTAATGCTCAGTTCGCTGGAAAACAGCGTGACAGGACATGCCACCATACAAAATATCGCCACCGCAAAAGCAGGAAGCGCACTAACTTTAGAGGTGAAAACAATTCCGGGAGTTAAAGAAGCAATTGTTTTTTTTAAAGAAGAAGTAAAAAATTCACAAATTTCATTCACTGAAGACAAAAACATTCCTTTTTCAGGCATTTTCTATGTAAAATTTACGGTTTCGTCTCCGGATCAGGAAAAAATTGGACAGGTAGATTTTACTTTTAAAATTCAGGAACAAGATCTGAAAAAAGCAAATATAAATTTTAATGATCTCAGTCTGTTTGTAAATAAAAAAGAAATTTCTACGGTATTAGTTAAGAAAGAAAACGAATATTATTATTACTCGGCATCAACTCAAGAATTAGGAGCCATGGTATTAGGGCAAACACAACACCAGCAAACTGCATCATCGGTAACTACTGCCCCTTCCATACTAGCAGAAGAATTACCTTCTCTTACACCGTCCGGTACGGAAGTACTGCCTGAGATAGAAACGTCTCAAGAAGCAGTCAGTGGAAAAGCGGCAGGGCAGGAAGAGATAGGAGCAGAGGAGAATATAAATGTAAGCATCTGGCAAAAAATAAAAATGTTCTTTAGAAATCTCTTCTCATAACAAAAAAAATCTCTTCTCATAACAAAAAAATAGACTGATAAAAAATATTTTAATAAAAAAAATAAAAATCTCCCACCAATACCGCTCTAGCAGTTATATTTTTGCAGTGAAAGATTTTTATTAATAAATTTATTCAAACTTGTCAATAACCTCGACAATCCGCACAATAATAACGATTGGCGTTCTCTACTACCATACGCTTATTACAACTTTTACAACAGCGTTGGATTTTAAATTTCTTCACCTCTTGAAAAACGTTCTGCTTCACTTTGTATCACCACCTTTTTTTAAAGAAAACATCTATTATGAAGTATTTATAAATGAGTATATAAATCTTCCGAGAAAAAAGTAACATTTTCCTCATTTTAGTCAAAAAAAAGAATTATGGTAGACTGCGCAAGATAGAGAACATCAATTAATGCAGTTATCTTCACACCCAAAGTAATACGAATCCACCCACAACCATGGCGCCCCAGATTACTTTGCTCCAGTCAAAAATTTTTCTTCCATCAAAATTTCCAAAAGGCAGGAGATTAAACAGCCCTAGCCAGGCATTGATACTAAAACCAATCCACCATGGATTAATGCCTAAGCCAAGAGAAAAAATTGAACCCACTGCAGGAAACAGCAATCCTCCTGCAAAAAATATTCCTGCAAGAACATAATTTGTAAGTGGTCCAGCAAGACTAATCAATCCATTTTCTTTCCTTGTAACCATGCCAGAAATCATCACTGCGCCTGGCGCAGCAAAAATAAATCCGATAAATGCGGCTAAACCTACTGCAAGATAAAGCATCTGATCTGATGCACGAAATTCTGCTAAACAGCCATATCGACGAGCCACGAATTTATGCGCCAATTCATGAAGCAAAAAACCTAAACCCGCAGTAAAAAGAGAGATAACAAATAAAATTAAAAATCTGATCTCAAAAATGTTATTCAATGAACCATTGATAAAAGATGCCCCAGAATAAACAAAAGCGAATGCAAGTGATATGGCAACCCATGCTTTAGTAATGTCAATTAGTTCAATTCTGGATGTCAAAGGATGATGGAGTGGTTTCATCTGTATCTGTTATACGTTTTAAAGTTCAATGGCATCATCTGGTAAATGTTTAAGCGTAGATGTTGATTGTAAAGCAAGCGTATTTTCATCAATAGTAGGTGGAGGAGAAGAAGTATCATCAACCAACGGCAAAAGTAAAGTCAAATCGCCAAAATTCTCTTCTGCGCATTCTTGACAATAAAAATCAGCAGTATCTTTTATGCGATACTCTGCGTAGTGAGTGCAAATGATACACTTCTTTTTCATCTTATATGGGATAAGAAGCTTCCTTTAAAAAGATTTACATTTTCTTTTCGGAAAGTTTAAATGGTCTTAACATATTCTCTTCTCAATGAAAAGCCTAACCCCCTTGCTGAAAAAAGTACTTGCAGAAATTAAACCCTCTGCACAAGAACAAAAAGAATTTTCATCAGCAACTGCTTCATTCCTAAAAAAACTAAACGCAGAACTGAAAGATGCCAAAGCCACTTTGGGAGGAAGCGGTGCAAATGGAACTTGGCTTTCAGGAAATCACGATGCAGATATCTTTGTAGCATATGACTACAAACAGTATGCAGAAAAATCATCAGCGCTTTCAGATATTTTAGAACCCATATTAAATAAATTATTCCCAAAACAAAAAAAACAACGGCTACACGGAAGCAGAGATTACTTCCAGCTCCAGTATGAAAACTTCACATTTGAAGTAATACCTATTCTTCAGATAAAAAAAGCAGAAGAGGCAAAAAACATTACTGATGTCTCAGTCCTCCACTCCATATGGGTAAATAAGGAAGCAAAGTCCATCAAAGAAGAAATTTTACTGGCAAAACAGTTTTGTAAAGCACAGCTCTGCTACGGCGCAGAATCGCACATTGGAGGATTATCGGGACATGTAATAGAGATTCTTCTTGTAAATTACAGCTCATTTGATAAATTTTTGAAAGCGGCAATTCGCTGGGGATTGCAGGAGGTTATTGATCCTGAGGATCATTATAAAAACAGAGATGTGATGTTTGCGTTAAATAAATCAAAATTACAGTCACCGCTGATTGTCATTGATCCAGTGGATAAAAATAGAAATGCCGCAGCAGCATTTACGGAAGAAAAATTCTACCATCTCAAAGAAGTTGCACGAGAGTATCTTAAAAAACCAAGCGAAGCATTCTTTAAAAAAAAGAAAATAGATTGGGAAGAAGAAGCAAAAAAAAAGAAACTCAATCTTGTCTTGCTGGAATTGGAGCCTTTAGAGGGAAAAAGAGACGTCGTAGGAGTAAAGTTAGGAAAAATATTTGATTTTTTAAAAAAAAAAATTGCTTCTTTCCAAATAAAACAAACGCATTGGGATTGGGATACTATTGCCTTTCTGCTGGAAAAACGTGAGCTTCCTGCAGAAGAGGTGCGGCAAGGTCCGCCTTTAGAATTAACTGAACACGTCAAACAGTTCAAGAAAATGCATAAAGAAACTTTTGTCAAAGACGGCAAAGTATGGGCAAAAGTTGCAGTTAAACATCCACGGTTGGAAGACTTTGTCAAAGCAGTGATGAAAGAAAAATATGTCTTAGAGAAAGTGAAGAAAGTAAAGAAAGTGAAAGTGGAGTAAAAAGAAAGAGTGATTATTATTTAACTATGTAATCACTTCTTCTTTCCATACACTTTCTTATGCGCTTCACTCTTTTTCTTTTCAAAGTGGGTAAATAATCTTGACTTGGTAACCGCCCTAATAGAACGCACAAAAATACGCACACCACGAGCCAATTTCCCTTCTTTTGCAAGATAACTTGCCTCTTTAAGTTCTTTTTCTGCTTCTAAAGTTTCATGTACAATTTTTTGACCTATTACCAATTCTTCGGTAAGCAAAACTCCTCGATAAAATCGGCTCACAACTGCAAAAATAAGACCAACAGGAATAACTGCCAGCAAATCTAGCCAATAATGTTTAAAGAAAAAACTGACTGATTTGGCTTTGATGGCAAGGAAAATTAAGTCAATTACAAAGATAAGAATAACAAGATAATCCACAATTTCAAAAACCAAATGAGTAGTAGGGTTTTCAACTTCTCCAAACAATTCTACTAAAATAACTACCAGCAAAATAACTAAAGCGTAAGGAATAAGTTTGTTGTTATAATGTTCTATTCTTTCCCAAAACGGTTTCATAAGAGAAGAAGAATTTTGGTATATTTAAAGGTTGTTTTCTCTGGTAATTATTTAGCTTTCAGAAGTGCCACCATCATTAAGTCGAGCTTCTTCAATATCCATATCGAGCTGACAAGGGGGTTGTCCAATCCGGGGA
>JACPNC010000063.1 GCA_016185685.1 Candidatus Woesearchaeota archaeon
CAAATGATTTAACAGATATTGAGAAAAATGTTCTCTTTTTTTTTTCCGTTAATTTTCGTTATCACCGTTTATATTTTAAGCAGGATAATGCTTTTTATCAGAAATCTTCTCTTGTACGCAGAGAGTTTGCAAAATCTGGATCAATAACTTATCTTCTTGGAGGTGGTTTCACCGGCAAAGTAATTGTTAGAATTATCAGAAATAAAGCATTCCAAGCGTGGAAGCGGGCATTTGAAGCAGAAGAAACATGGAAAAAATTGGGGTTTGATTATATCCCTATTGAACCTATTTTGAAAAAAGGAAATAAGTTGCGCGCTTATCAGACAAGGTCTGGATTCTGGAGAGTATCAACTCGTGTTCTTGGATTATCTTTAGCTAGTCTTTCTGACGTGCCGGTCGTGCGGGGATATAATCATTCTCAGCAGAATTATAACCAACTTTTGGCGACGAGAGATATAATTATTCGCGGCTTAAAGCAACTTGGCATTATTTATGCTGCTGAAACTCCTTCTCACCTCCATGATAATAATTTTTGTGTAGAGTTGGTTGATGGGAGATTTAGGCTTTATCTGATTGATTTTGATCAAGCAGTAATTTCTGAGAGTTAAGCAGTTTTAGAAATACTATCATACACAGAAATGCTTCAATCACTTCTGAACTATTTACTTGCACATTTCTTACATGAATCTTTTTTTTCTACTTTACAATTTATCACAAAGATTCATACACTTTCACATACCCTTCCACGCATTCTTCCCAAGTAAATTTCTTTGGCTCTGAAAAATTCCATTTTTCTTGGGCTGCCAAGAACATCTTTTCTGCCAAATCTTTGCTGTTTTTTTTCTGGAAAATCCAATGTTTCCCACCTACTACTTCAGGCAAAGAGCCAGCATCACTTACGATAACTGGTTTTTCTAAGGCCATGGCTTCGCGTGCGGCATATCCAAATCCTTCAGAAATTGAAGGAACTACAATAGCATCTGCGGCGGCAACTTTACCTCTCAGTTCGGGATATGGCTGTGATTCTAAGATATGAATGTGATTGATATTGAGATGATTGAAAGAGGAGGAAATGAGCGTATTTTTTTCCTGAACAAGCTTAACTAATTCTGCATACTTTTGCGGGTATTTTTCTTTTGAGCCAAACATTAACAGGAGAATTGTATCGGGGTATTTTTCAACTACCGCCGGCATAGCTTGGATGAGATATTCAAATCCCTTTGAAGCACCCGGCCGACCCCAAGAAAAAAATATTTTTGTATTTTTTCCTGTCTTTCCGTTGCTGTCCTTTCCTTTTTTTCCATCGCTGTCTGTTAAAGAATATTTTTCTCTTATCTCTTTTATTTTTTGTTTTTCAACATTTTTTTTATTCCAGAAATCATAATCAAGACCATTGGAAATTACAGAAATTTTTTCTGCTGAAGAAATAGGAATGGAAGTATTCGCAAGCAAATCTTTTTTTGTAGCTTCAGATACGCAGAAATATTTATCAAACGAGAGTCGGTAAATTAAACTTTCAAGAAACTCGTGTATCTTACTCTTCCAGCGGGGAAAACCAGTGATTTCCTGCCATTTTCCCTGCCATACTTCATGCACAGTAAGAACTATTGGTTTGCGGGTAAGTTTTGCAGCTATCCACGCAGGAAATGCTCCGTTAAATGTGGTGGTTTGTATTATGTCGTTTTCTCGCGCAAGTTGTACTACTTTGATAATTGAAACAAAACTAAATATGTAGCGGGAATAGAATGAATTTACCCGATGTACCTCAACGCCATTAATATTTTCTCTTTTGCAAGTTTTCTTTAACTGATGTGTTACTACGGTTGTTTTTATCCCTTTTTTTGCAAAGCCTTCAGCAAGATTTTTGAAAAGGATCTCTGCACCACCGTAATGAGGGTAATAATTTTCGCAGATTAAAAGAATTTTCATGATAAAAATACTCACCTCACTTGCGTTCGGTTCCCATTTTTATTTTCTTTTTCCAACACCTCAGCTTTGTTTAAAGCTTCCTCTCTTACAAACTGTTCTATTTTTCGTTCCATTTTTTTTACAGAGCTATAATTAAAAAAACCTAAGCCCAAGAGCAGAAAGAATCCTAAAACTACAAAAAAATCCAGACGGCGGTAAAAATGCAACGGAGCAATAATGGAATCCAAAGCAAAAGGAAAAAGAGCCACGGCAACTAATACTATCCAACCAAAAAACCAGATTACTACTTCTCCTCCATTAATCTCCCTTCGTTTGTATTTAAGAAATGTAAAATACATCATGGCAATGCCAAATATTACTCCTAAAAATTGGATCCAAAAAGTGGTGCTGGTCATGCGGAGTTTTCTTTTTTTTGTTTATTTTTTGTTTTTGATAAATTTTCAGTGAGTTCAATTTTTTAGTTTTATCACTTAAAAAACCTCGCTCCAATCATTCTTGCTACGATGGTTATCCCATCAATAACGGTTGTGCCTTTATATTTGTCATAATAAATTGTTTCGATAGGAATTTGAGTATATTGCAAATGTTTTTTTCCGGCACGGATAACCATTTCTGTTTCAACATAATAATTACGCGCTCCCCAACGTACTTTTTGGTATGCCTCTGCGGTAAAGGCACGATATCCACACTGTGAGTCTTTGAGATGTATTCCATAAAGCAGACCAAGGGTAGTATTAATGATTTTATTTCCTGCCAATAAAATCAATGGCATCGATTCTGGCACTGCTCTTGCGCCAAGTACAATATCGTGCTGTTTTAATTCTGCTAAAAACAAAGGAATTTTTGTGGGATTATGTTGTCCATCTGCATCCATGGAAACGAGGTGCTGCGCTCCTTGGGCAAGCGCATACTCACAGCCGGTTTTTAAAGCGGCACCTTTGCCTAGATTGACTTTGTGCCTCAGTACTGTCGCTCCAGCAGTTTTCGCAACAGCAGCAGTATTGTCTTTTGATCCATCATCAACTACGATGACTGGAGCATATTTTTTTGCTTCTTTAATCACAGCAGCAATATGTTTTTCTTCATTGTAACTTGGAATAATAATAATCTCCGAGGTTTTTTTTACTTCAAAAGGCATTTTTGCTTCAAAAGGCATATTTCTAGTGCAGTAGGGCGGTTTATAAGAATTGTGAAAATAAAGAATTTACCAACGTTAATTCTCTCGTTTTTCAGTTAGAAATATCAAATGATATCCGAACTGGGTTTTAATCGGTTGAGAAATTTCTCCTTTTTTCAATGAGAATGCTGCTTGTTCAAATTCAGGAACCATCACTCCTTTTCCAAACCAGCCTAAATCCCCTCCGTTTTGTTGAGATCCGGTATCTTCAGAATATTTTGCGGCACGCACGCCAAAATTTGCAGCTGTAAGTCCGGTTTGAATTTCTTTAATTAATGCAAGCGCTTCTTCGTCACTGCGATTTTGTAAAGAAACCAAGATATGCGATGCGTGGACTTCTTCTTTGGGAAGGAAAAATACTTTGTTTTCTTGCTGACAACTATAATCTACAATCCAGGTGATAATCCTTCCGGTTCCTGAGGCAGAAGCGTCGTTGAATTTTTGAAAACATTTCATACCATGCCCTTCAAAAAAGAAGAGTTTTGAAAAAGTTCCTGCTGCTTGTAATGGATCGGCAAGACGCAGGATATACTCATCTCCTTTGGGAATAAGCATCACTGAAAATCCAGTTCTCTTTCCTTCCAGTTGTTTTTCTTTCACTCCTTCACGATCGGCATAAACGATGGAGTTTGGGACTACTTCTGGATTATTTTCAAAACTAACATTCCATGTTTTTGTATTAACACGAAGAGCAAAAGTACTTCCCTGCACACCGCTTACACAGCGAAGTTCCTCGTCAGACAAACGATTACAAGAGTCTGATCCGGATAAAAAACTTGGCCAAGGTGCAATCCATTTATCTGCGTCAGTACTTTGTATTTCACTATATATATTATTTGCTTCATCCGGAGAAAGGTTAAATTTTTTAGCAAGATATTTTTCTCCTTCTTGTAGGGAAAGTTTTTTGGTTTCAAGGTACATCACTGCTTTCTTAAAGTCCCAACTGCCAAAATGGCCCCATACACCTGACTTTCCTACCATATCTTCAGAGGTGATGAAATAATCTGTTGGCGCATCACAATGGGTGTATTGGATAACTTGCGCAATTTGTTTAGCTGAAAGTCCTTGGGCGGCAAGAGTTTTTATTGCTGTAGGTTTATCTTGAAGAATAATTGTATTCAACAGGTCAATCCCTTTCAAAGTATCATTATCTAAGAAATTATTTAACTCTGTAAATGCATTATTCTGCCCGCAGTTGAGCATGCGCACAATGCCAGTAGTTACTTTTTCATCGTTAGTTATCAAAGATTTACCTACCCAATGCGCTCCATATCCTACTTGGTTTCCTCCATCAAATGTTACGGGACGTTCTGCGATAGCTTTAAACCAATGGCCAAAATCCCACCATGAGGTTATGACGCTAGTTTGTGTGGCTTCTGTTTTAATTTTAGTAAGCGCATTATACCATCCATCGCTGATGCTGGGAGCAGAATTATATGCTTGGCTATATCCTGATTTTGCCGGAGAGATTAACAATAAGCTGAGAACGATGAAAATAAGAATTTTGCTTACCACTGGGGGCACTTTCAATTCCTTGCTTATCCAGCGTGATGAAAAAAGCCAAGTGATTCCCAAAAATGCGCCAAAACCAAAAGCAAATGCGGGGGTGAGCTGAAGAATAAATCTAATTCCTTTAGTAGTTGCGAATGAAGCGGCTGCAAACCACATTGCAAAAAAGAAAGGGATGCGGAAATCCCAGGTGTGAATGTTCCATTTATTTTCTTCTTTCTCTTCTTGTTTATTTCTTTTTACCAAGGTCAAGGTTAATAAGATCCCTAATATGGCCAAGACAAAAAATAATTTTCCATCAAATTGTTCTATCACATTTGCGAAAGACGGCACGTTTAATTCTGCAACGGTGGTGCGAATATTTGGCCAATATGAATTTACCGCAACTGCTTTGAGTTTCAGAAACTGGAATGGTCCTCGAAGTACCCGCATTATTTCTGCAAAAGAAGCGAAGATACTCACAAAAATAGAAGAACTTACTGTGTATCCCAAAAAGAGATACAGGTTATCTAAAAATGGCATTGATTTTATGGTTTGGGATATCTGTTTGATATTTAAAATAAGTTGCACGAGCCCGTAAGTTACCAAAGTAATTGTAATGAAAGTTGCACTATACCACCATCCGGTCCAAGCAAAAGCGAATACTCCCGTTGCAAAGCCAGCAAGGCCAATCCATACTAATTTTTGTTTAAGTTTTTTTCTTTCCATTGCTTCCAGAAAGAGCCAAGTAATAAGTACGGGAAAGAATACTGCATAAACGTCGGTGTCAGAACTCTCACCGGTAGTGCGTGCAACGAAAAATGAAGAAACCGCTATCAGCATTGCAGTAAAGAAACCGCCGGCATTATTTTTTGTAACGATTCTTCCAATAAAAAATGCAGGAATCACTGTCAATGCTGAGAAAAATGTTCCCACGAGAAAGAAAGTGAACATCAAAGGATAATTTCCAAAAAGGTTGAGAAATCGATGCCAATATGCGGCAAACCAATGGTGAAAGTTCCATTCTGCCAAATCGCCAATGGGGGCCATCCGGTAAGAATCCAACAGTTTTCCATCTTTAATTTCTGTTCCAGGAAAACCATTTTCTAATACTAAACTGGTTTGGCGATAGTAATGGTAAGGGTCTATTCCCAAGAGATAAGTTGTTCCATCCTCGTCGCGAAATTGGGATTTGTATTGCTCTGATAATTGTTTTTTCTGCTGATCCATCTGCTGCTGATTATCTTGCAAGAATTTCTCCCATTCTTTAGCCAGTAGAGCATTTCTATTCTGTTCAGGAAGGTTAGGGTACTGTTGATTAATTTGCTGTTGAAGTTGGTTTTGGTAATAATTTTGAACCGTATTTTCCGCCCATCCATCAGTAATAGGCATACGCAAAGGCATAGTGCGTAGGTAAACTGAAGCAAATACTGCTACTAAAATACAAATGAGAGGAATAAGCCATTTGCTATTGTTTTTTATCCAATGTGAGGTTTCAGAGAAACTTTTCTTAATGTCAATGGTCTCTTCATTTTTTTTGTTCTCTTCTCTTTTATTTTCTTGATAATGGGATTTCTCTTGATGTTTTTTTTCGTGATGACTTTCAGTAAGATGCATTGATGCATGTGTAGAAGATTGTGGAGAATGCGCATATTGGTCTGTTGTTTTCTTGAAAAATTTCAATTTCATTTTTTTAAGCTTCTCAGCTAGTTGTGAAAAATCAATAAGCACTTCGTCACTGTTTTCTTTTTTTTCTTCCATTTTGTTTTTTCTTTCTGTTATTTTATTTTGTTAGTTATTTTGTTAATTATTTTATTTAGTTATTTTCCTAAGAAATTATGTTAAAGAAAAGAAGGCGTTTATAAAGATTGTTCTTCTGTGGGCGTGGTGTGGAAACTCTTAATTTTTGACGGGGGGGTGAGTGAGTTTGTGAGTATATGTTGTGGTTTGGGTGATTTTTTGTCGTTTGGAGGTAATTTGTCTTTTTAGAGTAGTATAATTTATAAAGTACGTTTATTTCAGGAGAAATATGATCTCATTAAAAAATGCAGTACTCCTGGGTTCTCTGGCATTGGGAGTTGCTTGCGGCAGGGAAGAAACACAACCAGTTTTTTCACGTTCTGTTTCTTCACACTCTTCTTGTTATGCGCTTAATGATGCTTTATCTCTTAATGGTGGACCTTCGGGCGCATCTTCAGATATATCTTCTGAAAATATACCTTCTATTTCATTACTTCCAGCTCCCTCTGCATCCTTGCAGGAAAGAGAAGAAGATGAAGAAATGGATGCTGGACTTTTTAGAGATGCTACTGCAGATTTTGCTCTGGAGAATGAAGGTGCTCTCAGTCTCAGTTGGGGTACGCTGGATAATAATAATTACCCTGATCTTTTTTTAGGCCAGCGGGGCGGGGCAAAAATAGGATATAATGACGGGAGTGGATTACGGCTGGTTGACGTACAAGAAAAAATTATCTGTCCTGCAGAACAAGAAAATTTAGAAAGATGGGTTACTGCTTCTTGGATAGGGGATTTAGATGGCGATGGAGATAACGACATTTTGCTGGCAGAAAAATCGCAATGGCCGGCAACTCGGGGAGGAAAAGCAAGACTGAAATCTTTGCTGACGCAAAAAGACCGCAGTTTTCTAGAAATTATACTTTGGGAGATGGAAGACACCAGACAGGATCTTGGCGGAGAAATTACCGGGATACTATCGCTGCCAGTTACAAGAGAAAGCAAAGTGAATGCATTTTTTTACATAACTGCCAGAGATTATTCTGAAAATTTTGGAGATAGCAGTCTGAGCGATTTTAATACACATCCTTTACGATTCAATCGTTTTTTTCTTAATATGGTCTCAGAGGAAGGAAAGTTTGTAGATATTACACCTACTGTGCCGCAAGAAATTCAAATTGCAGGAAATGTTTTTACTTATTTTGCCCAGATCATTCCTGGGGTGGCCTGTGGTGCGGATCCTGTTTTTATTATTGCAAATGATGGCGCTCCCAGTTATTCCGCTTCGCTTAGAAATATCAATGATAATACTCTTGAATTTCATTCTTTAGGGCTTGAAAATATGCTTACGAGAGCAGATGGATTTCATAGTTCATGGTATCCTGCATTAATGGGAGGAAGTTTTTGGTTTGAAAGAAATGATCCATGTATTGTGTATGCTGTTTTCAGCGAATATGGTCAGCTGCCGTTGATCAAAGTAAATCTGCGAGAAAGTACAATTGAAGAATTAGGTTCTGCCACTGAAAAAGATCCCGAAGCGAAGAGAGCATTCTGGTGTACTGAAGTGATGGACGCCAATACTGATGGCGAATTAGATATTGTTGCTGTTTCAGGAGAAAGAGGCGGAGGTTTTGGGAATAACAGGGGAAGAGAATTATCTACCGATAGAGGAGCGGGATTATTCTTAAGAGATTCTTCTGAGGAATTACTTTGGTCGGAATATACTGAAAGGCAAGAATGGTGGATGCAGGGAGACTATAAAAATGGAGCGGCGGCAGATTATAATAGGGATGGAAGAATGGATTTAGGAGCAGCTGATTTTATGATGTCACAAAGTGTGAAAATATTAAAAAATAATATCCTTCCCGTACATCATTTTTTTGGAATGCAGATTTCTCCCAGGCTTGCTGTTGATCCAGAAGCAACCGCTGAATTAGTTTTTGCCGAAGGTTCTTCTTTATATCTTCCTCTCAGCACTATCTCCGGATTAGGAGGAAAAAGAGATCACGCGAATGCTATCGGTATTTCTGAAACTGAAGGAGAACTTCTAAAAGTAGAAATTCATCTTAGATCTGGCGAAAGAATTACCATAGAAAATCCTGAATTAAATCGGTATTATATTGTTCACTGATTATCCAATATATTTTCCATTATCCCCGTATCACCACAGTAAAAGAAGGTGTTTTTTACCTGCCTGAGTGGAGACAGTACTTTTCTGATTCTACGTAATTGTTTGCGTGCTTTTGTAGGGCGATAAGAACACTTTACTTCATAAGCATCGCAATACTCTCCTTTAATTCCCAGCACATCAATCTCTGCAATTCTTCGTCTTCTGGGAGAAAATAGCAAAACGTGAGTTAATACTTGGTCATATTGCGGAGAAAGATTTTGACACAGCTGTTCCACGTAACGGTCGTGTTTAGTGAGTGAAGCTATATTTTTTAAGAAGGGAATGAAGTATTTAAACTTTTATTGTAACTGGGGAAGGACGGGTTGGAAAAGACTTATTTTAATTTTTCTTTAACTTATTCATCATTCTCTTTCACCCACTCCCCATCATCAAATGTCCAGTGCAATAGGTCTTAAAACAATGTTTTTTTCATTTTTAGCCGTTTCTAAAAGCCACTGGACACACTGGACAGCTGCGGGTAGAGTATATAAATTACCTAAGGAAATAAGAAATCAAACGAAAGAAAGTGGCAGTGTCGCCTAACTTGGCATGGCGAAGGTCTTAAACCCCCTACGGCCTAGGTAGAGGGAGTAAGACAACCTTAGTCTTACCGGACTTCCGGGTTTATGCTCAGAATTTCAGAGAAATTCTGGCAAGTTAGAGAGCTCGGCTCTCAAACTAATCCCAGCACTGCCGATATTTAAAGCTTTCGTCAAAAAAGAGGTGAAATACATGAAAGAACTAAACCAAAAAGAAATTGAGCAGCTTCTTCGGGAGCGGGTCATGGAATGGACTCAAAGAACAATTGCCAGTGAAGAAAAATTCTTTGCTTTTCCCTGCGGCGGGGGGTGGTTACAATGAGTGCCATTGCTGAACGAATCAACTACTTACTCTGGAAATATGACCAGCAGTATCTACAAACTGATTTAGATGACTTTTTTCCCACTTTTTCTTCGCCATCAGTACACCACCTTTAAACCTCTGTCTCCCACTAGCCAGCCAGACAAAGTCTGGCATGTCAGTGGGGGCGGGTTTTTTCTTTTTTTGAAAAGTAAAAATCCCAATCGCAGCAGAGCTGCGGGGCATTTGATAACAATGGACAAGGGGATTTTTACTCTTGAAAATGGGTCGCAGTAGAACTGCGGGGTATTAGGCCCATTTTCATTGAATGAAGAAGATTTTTATACCTTAAGAATTTACTTAATAGAACTTTATGGTACATCCTCTCTTAAAAGCAGTATCTTCTCACAATCAGTTTTGGGTAGCTGATGGGAGAAGTTTGAAAAATCTTGAAGAGTTAGCGGGTGCTTTGCAGGATATGGATGAAACTACTTTTCGTCAGCATGTTAATGCGCATAAAAATGATTTTCATAGCTGGGTTCGTGATGTGCATCAGGATAAGAAGCTAGCAGGAACTTTATTGAAAATTAAACAAAAAGAGCACACTTTTCATGCAATTCAAAAAAGAATTCAGGAATTACTTCCGCCAGAAAATAGTTTACAACAACAGATAATGAGGAAAAGAAAAAATGATTCTCTTAAAAGAAATGCTTTTTTAAAAAACACTGAAATAAAACAGCATTCGAAAAAAAAATTATTGGCGAGAGAAACCGTTTCTATGGATATTTTCTCTAAGAATTCTTGGCATAGTCAATCAACTGTTTTGGTAATTATAGTTGGAGCATTACTTGCTGTTGCTTTTGTGGGAACTGCTTCACATGCAGTGGTTACCGGCGCAGCAGTAGGGGGTGTCGTTGGAAGAGGAGCAAAACTGATTGGAATAACTCTCCTTACTGCTGGAATTCTTTTTATTGTTGCAGCAGTTCGCAAACCGAAGCTGGTAGAAAAATTATCTACTAGAAGCCATAAAAATAAAAGTAAAATTAAAAGAAGAAAAAAATTATAAAACTTTTCTATGGGGATTTTTCTTGACTTTGCAACATTTGGTGCTGGTTGTTTCTGGCACGTGCAAGCAGCATTTGATGCAGTGAAAGGTGTAAAGAAAACTACTGTGGGGTATAGAGAAATGCGTTGATTAGTACAATATATTAACGCATTTCTAATATGAATCTTTGCCTTAAAATTTAACTAATTAACGCAAAGATTCATACATGGGGGGAACGGTAAAAAATCCTAGTTACTTACGTGTTTGTACTCATACTACTGGACATGCAGAAGTGTGTCAAGTGGAATATGATGCCACAAAAATTTCTTATCAGGAATTACTTAAAGTGTTTTGGAATATTCATGATCCTACGCAGAAAAATCGGCAGGGATTAGATATTGGTGATCAGTATCGTTCGATTA
Organism: Candidatus Woesearchaeota archaeon; assembly: GCA_016185685.1. GTDB lineage: Archaea > Nanobdellota > Nanobdellia > Woesearchaeales > GW2011-AR9 > JACPNC01. The sequence goes on from JACPNC010000063.1 coordinate 10,806, forward strand.
TTTTTTATCATACTGAAGAGCAGAGGAAAATTGCGGAAGAAAGCAGAAAGAAAGAGCAAAAGAAATATGGGGCTTCTATTGTGACGGAGATTGTTTCTGCAAAGAAATTTATCTTTTATCCTGCTGAAGAATATCATCAAAAATATCTTGAGAAGAGAGGAAGAAAAGTGTGTTGAGTATCTTTCTTTCCTAAGTTTTATAAATACTCTTTCTGCGTATTTTTTTAGTGTTTTAAAATGCAACAACGCAAATCTGAAGATTTTCTAGTTGCTTCTGCTTCGCTTCAGCAACAACTCATTCAAAAACTTCAACAGGCTGATGCTTATCCGCATCCTACTGCGCAGATTAAAACTATTACTACGGCAGCATCTCATGTCTTTCTTACCGGAAGTTTTGCTTATAAAATCAACAAACCCCTCAATTTAGGATTTTTGGACTTTTCTACTCTTGAAAAACGCAAAGAGCAATGCGAAAAAGAAGTAAAACATAACTCTTTAATCTCTCCTGAACTTTATCTTGGCGTTGTTTCAATTACCCAAGATGGAGAAGGAAATGTAAAAATAGGCGGTTCAGGGACTGCTGTTGAATATGCAGTAAAAATGAAACAAATGCCTCCTGAAGCAACCATGGATAATCTCCTAAAAACAGGAAAAGTAGACCTCCCGCAGATCCGCCTGCTTGCGAAAAAAATCTTTCAGTTCCATCAGAAAGCACCCACCAATGATGAAATAAGCTCTTTTGGTAACGAGAAGAGTATTCAATTTAATTGGGATGAAAATTTTCAGCAGACAGAAAAATATCGGCCAGAATTAATTTCTTCAGATGATTTCGTGTTCATGCAAAGAAAAATTAATAATTTTATTCAAAACAACAAAGCGCTCTTTCAGCAAAGGGTTGAGAAAAATGCGATTAAACACTGTCACGGTGATTTTCATTCAGCAAATGTATTTTTAACCGAAAAAGAAATGTTTATCTTTGATTCCATTGTTTTTAACCAACGCTTTCCCTGCTCTGATATGGTTGCCGAGATTGCTTTTATGGCCATGGATTTGGATTTCCATCATCGGGAAGATCTTGCGCAACAATTCATTGAAGAATATCAGAGATTGAGTGGAGATGCTGATGTGCCTTTGCTTCTTGACTTCTACAAATGTTATCGTGCGTATATTCGCGCAAAAATTGCCTGTTTTACCTCTGAAGACAATAGTTTATCTGTAGATGAACGGGAACTGCAGAAAGAGAAAGCAAAGCAATATTTTTCTCTGGCGAAAAAGTATTCTGAGAAGTTATGATGTTTTATGTCTCTTTTAGTCTTTTGGGGAAGCATCCTTTCTATTTTTTACAAAGTTGCTCTTTTATTTTTTGAAGAACTTCTTCTTTAAGCCGTACATATAATTCTGGAGTCATATTTTCTGCTATTGCAAACCCTCCTCCTGTTCCTCGTCCGCCTCCGCCAAAACCCGTGCACAAAGCAGGGATATCTAGCGGGATATTTTTTCTTTTGTCCATAATATGATTTCTGCAAGGGGGTTGGAAAAAACACAACAAAACATCGGGATCTTTCTGCTTCAGATACCATATTGCTGGTTTTTGAGAAAGGAGCGCAGGAGCACGCGCAATAAGAATCTGGTACTTTCCTACTGTTACTGATTCTATACTTTTTTCTAATTCTTGTATTGCTTTATTTTTTTCTTGATCATATTCTTGAATATTTTGCTGCCAGTGGGGTAATAAGAGCAAGGTTTCTTTTGAAAAACAATATCCCCTTCTGAGATCGTCCATCAATTGTGTCCGCGTAAACGTATCTTCACGTGCATTCGCCAAACAAATTATTTTTTCTAATTCCACACCCAATTTTGCTTCTGGTGAATCTACCTCTTTATCTCTATAATCATGCAATTGGGCAATTTTTGCCAAACGCTGTTCGTAAGTATCAGTCATATTGAACTTTCTTGCAAGAAGTAACGATGCGCATTTTGAAGCATCATATGTTACTTGTATTCCTAACTGTGAGAAGTATTCTTGCTGTTGTTCTGTTCCAGTGTGATGGTCTATCCAAAATATTTCTGTTGACTGAGCAAGTTTTTCTATCAAACCGCTTTGCATTAATCGAGGATTAGGGTTGATATCGGCAACATATATTTGAGAAATGCCGCCGTATCTTTGCACGTTTTCTAAAAGAGATGAGAAACTTTCTACTAAACTATCGTAGCGAATACCCATTTGAAGAGATGCAGGAGCAAGTGATTTGAGTTGTAAGTGGAGTTCTTTTGGATCGGAAAGAATACGGGAATCTTGATATCTGTTAAGAAGCGCCCCCGCTATGATTCCATCAGGGTCTTCTGTATGATGTACGTTGGCGATCATGGTGCTTTAAAAGTATGCGTTTTATTTAAATCTTAACGAAAGATTTATTAAACTGTCTCCACTCCATAAGTTTCTTAAGAATTTAAAAAAGATGAAATGTATTAAAGAGGGATATTTATGAGTGCAACAGCAATACCGGGGCATCCAAAGCATAAGATTAGATTTTATTTATTGGTTCTTACACTTCTTGTGGGGGGATCGTTTATTTTTTTGATGCAAAACGGGGGATTAGAACAATTCGGTCTTACGGGTTCTTCCATAAAATTAGTTAATGTTACTGATGAAAATGTTACAAATGCCAATTTGCTGATTCAAGCAGCTGAGGAAAGCGGCATGTTACGTCAAAAAGAAGCTCCCCCCAGCAGAGAAGTTGAAGTTGAGGTAAGTTTTACAAGTATTCCTATTACTGCCAAAGAAGTCCATGCTCAAGATTTAGAAATACATTTTTCAAATCTTGAAGGACGGGCAAGCGCAAAAGTAAATACTGATCGTTTGGAGTTGCCGCTTGAAGAAGAAGTGGTGTTAAAAGTGCATGATTTTACTGGTTTTATAACTCTCGATGCTACTGATTTTTCTTTAGAAGGAAAAGCACAGCGCTTTGAAGCAAATGGACTTGCGCTTTCTTCACGACAGAATCTTGATTTAAGTGTTACTAATGTAGAGTATGGGAAGTTTCTTGCTGAAAGTATTACTGTAGAAGGCATGCGTTTTCCACGGGGAGATGGAAAGCTAGGAGTTGCAGAAAAATTAGACTATCGTTTAGAACAAGAAGAATTAAATTTTTATTTCTTTGAAGGTAAAATATTTGTTGATGCAGAGAAAGATGAACCTGTTGCTTTAGAAGGTATTGCAAGAGGTATTGATGTCAGCGGGGCATTATTAAATTTAGATGTGAGATGAAAAAATTAGTTTAACTTTCAATATAGCCCTTTCTTTACCAATTCTTCTTTTTTCACTTCTCGACGATATTTTCCGTATTTATCTTCCAGCGAGAATTTCGGCGGCAGTGGACGTTGTGTTTTTCCATGACCCATTTGACAGGTTTCCTGCAAGGTGTATTTTTCACAAGTAGGACATTTCATAATGTGGCTGACCATGGGAATCTGTTTTCTGTTTTTTTTCTCTCTCTCTCTCTCTCTTTTATTTTCTACTCATTCTTTTCCCGCTCTAAAGTTGCAGTAGATAATTTATCTGTAAATTTTTCAAGAATTTCCCGCACTTTAGCAAAAGTATTTTCTGCTGGTTTATAGTCAAAGTCTTCAATAATAAGGTGGTATCTTCCTGCACCTAGATAGGAAATTTTTATAGTAGGCGAGAGCCGCTCAATGGTAATAAGGGTATTTCTTATTTTTTCCATGCCATCTGCCTGATAGCTATGTAATTGCATTTCTCCTTTAAGAGTAATTTTTGCTGGCTTAAACTTGTCAATAACCGCTGCTGTAATCTCCTGAGCGAGGTTTTTTTCAATTCCTAATGTGGTAAGATCTTTCTTTCCTTCAGTAACGTCTTTAAAGCAAAGATGCAGATACAGATATTCCTTGAATATTCCTTTTGTAATTTCTTGATATACTTGCGGTAATGGGCGTTTGAGTTTGGTAGCAAGGTTTTTAACAAGTTGTTCTGCTTTTAATTCTTGTTTAATTTCTTCCAACTTTTCGCTGCGTTCATGGGAATTTACCCGTCGAAGAGAAAGATCAATATGTCCTTTTTCTCGGTCTACACGCAATACTTTGCAAACGATTTGCCTGTCTGGCGTCACATATTCTCTTAAATTACGAATTCTTCCTGGAGCAATTTCAGAAATGTGGATTAACCCTGAATTACCGTATTCTAAGATATCTACAAAGACAGAATTGGGGAAGATTTTGCTCACTTTACAGAGCACAATTTCGTTTTCTTCAGGTAGTCCTTGGCGGTGGTAGAGCATAGTAAGTTCAAGAATGGGGGTTGTTTAAAAAGCTTTACTCCAAAACTTCCAATACTCTTGCTGAAATTCTTGCTTTTCCGCCAGTAGCATGTGCCAAATCTTTATTGCAGACCAAACAAGATACTGCACTGCTGGCACTGCCAAAAATAATCTGCTCGTTCTTACATTTTGAACAACGGACTTTAATAAATTTGCTTTTCGGAAGTTGCATCATACGAATTCCACCTTTTTTGCACGAATGCCTTGCGCCTGTGAAGTTGTTTTTTTACAAACAGCACAAGTATAGCGTAAATCGGTTTTTTTACTTGTTTTTGCACCGGTGCGTTTCCATTTAGTAATTGCCGGTTTAGAATATTTTCCCCAATTGCCAACGCCTCTTCCTCTTCCACGAAGTCTTGCTCGATATTTTGAACCGCGAGTTAATGAGCTTTTGTTGTGCTTTTTATTTTGAGCAACTTTCTGTTCAGTATGTTTTTTACAAAATTTACAGTACCGCTTGAGTGTTTTTGGTATTTTCATGCAATTTGCTTGAAAGAAGGAGCTTGATTTAAAAAGGTTACTATTCAAAAAACTTGTTCCTTGTTTTTTGAGTTATGTATTTCGAAGTTAAAATGGACCGACCGGGAAAGTCGAGTTAAAACTTTTGTTGGTAATTTTAGGTCTTAACTTATCGAACCCGGAGTCTTATCGTTGCGAACGATACATTATACCATTAAACCATCGGCCCACTTCAGAAAGAGAAAAAAATGTCTCTATAAAAATTCTTTCATAATAATTTCAATTTTCCTGTTATTGCATCGATTTTTTTTTCTTCGTCGGGACCGATACCTAGGCATGTTCTCGTGCCAGGAGCGATGACTGTTCTGCCTGCGTCGGTGATTAAAGCAGTGGTTAAGTTCGCATCTTTGGCCTGCTGAAGATAGAAAAGAAGTTCTTTTTCATCTGCAACTTTTAAAGCCACTTTAGTCATTCCTTCAGAACGCCATTTTTGGATTACATTTTTTTCAGATTTCAGGACTGTTTCTACTGAGGCATGGGCTGCCTGCGCGCAGGCTTTTCCGATGGGAAGTTTAAGATCCTGGCGGATTAAGATAACTTGTTTGAGCATGACAAAAGAAATAGCAGTTCTCTATAAAAGCCTGCTTAATTTTTTGATAGAAAGATTTATAAATTTCATTCATATTAGTATGAATAAAATGTTAAGCAAAAAAGACCTCATCACTTTTAATAAGGAATTCCACGAGGGAAAAATTGTAAATGAGAGTAGTTTAGATTTTGCTCTTGACCAGGCAAAAAGAAGTAAAGATTGGCTTAAAGCAATGGCATATTTAGTGAGAGCAGTTGCTGTGGATCACGTTTTTGAGGATGGTAATAAAAGAACTTCTGCGCTTATTATTCTTGCTATCAGTGAGATGCAAGGCATGGAGATGGATAAAAGAAAAGTTGATGAGATTGTAGTTACTCTTGCCAAGAAGAGCATGAAAGACATCACCAAGATCGAGAGGTTGATAAAAAATGCCTTCCGGTGAAAGTGAGATAGTACAAAGAGCAAGAAAAATAGTGAGAGAAAACCCTGAAGTATTCCGGGCGCTGGAAGAATACGACAGAACCAGAAAATTACCTAAATTGAGCTATAAAACACGGGCAACATTCACCATCGATGCGGATTTATTCAGAAAATTCAGGATTTTTTGCCAAAAAGAAGGCTATGCCATGTCCAAGATTGTTGAAAAGTTGGTGCGGGAAGAGATAAGAAAAAAAAACTAATCAGTAATATCTTTCCGGGATATTCACTGCTTCTTTACAGGGAAAGCAGAGCATTTCTGGATACATTCGTTCCAACAAATCATTTAATCCTGCATCGTATTTTTTTTCTTCTCCTAATTGCATATATCCTTCTTCCTTGGAAGGGGCTTGGATGTCCACTACTTCATACATGGCACAGCGATTATCGGTACAATGAGGACCCAAGGGAAGTTTGTAATCCGTTTTGGTGTTTATCCATACAGCTGGCTGCATGTGTTCTCTTCCAATTATATCATGACCAATTTCATGTACTGCTAATGTCGCTATACGTTTAAGATAGTCTTTTTCAGGAATATGTAGTGTTTCACTTGGTTGTCTATCTCTTTTTTTCATCCTTGCTACTGTAACAACTGCAACATTTTCTCTAGAATAACCAAAAATCCAGTCGTCGTCTTTACTGTGGTCATTGCAGTATAAATCTCTAGGGGTTAGTATCAATATTTTTTCTCCGCTAAAGATTTCGCTAAGTGTGTCTTCTTTCCAGGGTTGAGAAGTTAAATGTCCTTGAAATTTTAGTAAAGCGGGAAAAAAGTTTCTGAGAATCTGGTCATCTAGACGTATGGGAATATTGTAGATTTGTCGTACTATCTCAGCGATATGCTCGGCTTCTTGAGGCAGATGTTCGTGGAGGATGATCATGAGATACGTCTAAGGAAAAAGAATCTCCAATTCTTCTGCAGTTAAAACTCCCTGGACTCTTGATTCTAGATATGCAGAAAAATGTTCAGCTCCGGGCAAGATGAATGGTGATGTCATTTTTTTATTTTCTCTGTGCCAGTAATTTATATTTTATAACTTCTGCTGCGAGGTGGCAAGCTATAGCAAAATGATGATAATCTTCTCTACTAAATTCTAAACCTTTTTGTTCTGTAAGTTTGCGTAGTGCGTATTCTCCTGAATCAAAACCTACTCCTTGCGGTGTTTTGCCATGAAAAATTGCATGAATATCATTATCTATCATTTCTTGTAGTCCTTCTTTTCCCACTGTCTGAAGTATCGCTGTTGCACCAAAAAAGACAGAACGGATATGTTCGCTCATTTCTGCTCTCTCATAAAGAATATCTGCACTTTCTTGAGGGGTTGCCATTTTCTTTTCAAGATCAGAGAAAAAATCTCTAGTTTCCTGGAGGTTTTCTAGAGTTCTCTGATAGTTAATAGCTGTAAGAGGATTTGGATTTGGCATTTTATATTTTTCTTCTTCTATTTTTTTTTAAACTTTAGATTCTTTAATTATTCTTTCTAACTCCCTTTTAACTTCATCTACCGGCGTTTGAAAAGAAAATACTTCTAATTGCCAATAATCCGGAACTCTTCCTGAGGAATGGGCTCCTTCCGGTCCTCTTGCTGTTCTTGCAGAAGAGAAGATTACAATGCTATCTTTGGTGATCCCTGTTATTTGATCAAAAGTTTCTCCCTGTTCTAAATCTTTGGATAAACTAGGAACTCTGTAAGTATTTGTTGAAATGTATTGTAGGAATGCTGTATATGCTGCAGCTCTCCGGGTAACTGTCTGAAACCCATCTCCCAGAAGTGAAAAAGGGTAGACTGGTTCTTTGTATTTAGGTACTGGGTGTGTCATTTTTTATTATTTTAAAGTCTTGGTTCATAATCTAGGTGAGAAAAATTTGTGATAATTTTTGCTATTCCACAAACTTTAGCTAATGACTCATATTCTTCTTTCGTTGGGGTAAATCTGACTCCTTCTACCGAATAGGCAATAATTGCAGACTGTGCTTTATCGATTGAGCCGTCTGTGACGATAGGACTTTCACTAGTTCTATTTCTTTTTTCGAATCTCTCTAAAAATTCTTTTCCCATAGAATACAACAGAGATGTAGCATAGGTGGCAGTTGCAAAAGCATCGTTTTCTCTCCAGTCAGGTATTCCACTTTGTGTAGATTTTACTGGATTGTGGTCTTTTGTATGTTCTGCACATGAAGAAAAATACTCTGTAGCCATTCTGAAACGGTCAACTACGGGTTGTATTTGTTCTTGGGAGTAATTCATTTTTTATCTCTTTGTATAGTTTTACCAACACTGGTCATTAAAAAAATCTACGAGATCCCTTTTCTTTCCATAATTCCCTGTCACTAAATTTAGGGCCGAGCCCATAGCGGGGTTTTCCCTCTCAAATCTATCTATGTTTTTTATTTCATTTCTGGCAGATGTACAACTCACATATGTGCCCATGAATGGCGTTCTTTCGCTTTTTGACTCTAAAGTGTAACGCAAACCATTACATCCTATTCCGTAGAGACTGACCGCAAGGACAAAAATTCCTAGGTTTCTTATTCCTTTTGTAGTATCCATGGTTTATTGCCTCCACTTTTTTCGCTTTTCTTAGTTCCTTATTTCTGCTTCCACTCTCTATCAAACAGGTTAGCAAAGTATTCTACAAACTGAGGAGCTTCTACCCAAACAGCGCAGTCGTAACTCTTATGCACACTCTTGTCGTCGGTCAAGAACAATAAGAGCTCTTTTCCGTCAACCATACAGAAGCGCGCTTCAGTGGATTTTTGTTGTTTTATCTTTGCAAATGAAGCAAATCCGTCAACAATATCTTTTGCAGCTCCTTGAGGAACCACTACGCGAACTTCAACGCCTGCTTTTGCTGCTTTTTTCAGAGGTGCAGCAAGTGATTCAAATTTATGTTCTGCGCCTTTTTCAGAAGTCATTAAAGTAATACTCTTCTTAGCATTCTTAATCATGAAATGCAAGTGCTCATGCACTCTATCGCGGCCGCGGAAAGCGCCAGATTTGTCAGTAGGGTCAACAAGTTTAATGCCTTCGGTGTGCAAAGTGTTTAATTCCTGCAACATTTCACTATCTTTTAAGCCAGTAAGCATTTTTGCTTTTACTTCAGCTTCTTCAGCAACTCGTTTCTTAACTCGGTCAACTACTTCTACCGGATGCATGGCTAAATATTTAATCGGTTTTCCTACTTTCATGACGATAAAACCTTTCTTTTCTAATGATTCCAGAACGTCATAGGTTCTGCTTCTAGGAACACTGGAAATGTCTGATAATTCTCCTGCAGTGGAGACTCCTCGTGATAATAATGCAATCCAGAGCTTGCTCTCATAAGAGTTTAAGTCGAAGTCCTTTAATCTGTTTAAAAATTCTTTTTGTACGATCATTTTATGGTTCCTCCCATTATTGGTTTCATAGGTTTTATTTTTAATTTTTGCACCCGTTCACCCCTATGTGCTTATTGGCAGAGACTTTACTCTCTACCTCTCAATTCAGCATTACAAACCTCCAGAACCTCTCTTTCACTGTTAGTTAGTGCCTAAAACTGCCGCTTCTTTATAAGGCTTTCTGTAGTTTTAGTACTTTTTAGTGGTCATGTACTGTTATCATCAACTGTGAATAATTTGCTATCATTTACTAAAAACAATCTTAATCTTGCCCCGGCATCTAACCATCCATGAGCATAATTCAGCGCGGCAAAAGCAAGCACAGCATCATTTTTTTCGTGCAGAAAATACTTTGCATCATCGTAGTAACGTTGGGCCATATCCAATGCATCTTTTGCATCTTTCAACTGATCTTTATTAAGAGCTTGTTTTGCTTTATCAAGAGCTGCTCCGGTAACGGAAAAATATTTCTCTATTTTTTCTGAAGTAATGATGTCGTTCACAAAGGGTGAAAAAGATGATTATTTAAAAAAGTAGTGCTGGAAAATAACTATTTGAGTGGTGTGGTAATGTCCTGGCGTTTACTCTTGTTTTTTCTAAAGGGCTTTCAATTTACCAAATTCTTAAAAAGAATTACCCTTCCCACTGATTATGGACCCTCTTCACCGCTTAGTTATTGAAACTTTGCAGATGAACAAACAAGCTTTAGTTTTTGTTCCTAGCAGGGCAAGTGCAGAAAAGACTGCTGAAGATTTAGCAAAATTCGCGGGGATGTTGTCCTTACAGCCTGAGCTTGAGCAGGAAATATTAAAAGCGGCTTCTACAGCAACACAACAATGCAAACGGTTAGCACTTTGTATCAAGAAAGGCATTGCTTTTCATCATGCGGGATTGCTGCAGCAACAGAAAGATCTGATTGAAGAAAATTTCAAAAGTGGAAAAGTGAAAATTATTTGCTGCACGCCAACACTTTGCTTATCAGGAGATACAGAAATTTGGCAATCTACAGAAAGCATTTCCATTAAAAAAATAAAAGATCTCCCTTTTCTCTTTGCTCTTTCAAAAAATAAACTAAAAATTGTAAAAGCAAAGGAAATAATTAAAAATGAAAATTA
>JACPNC010000080.1 GCA_016185685.1 Candidatus Woesearchaeota archaeon
ACTCCTGCCACCAAAAGCAGACAGACAAATATGCCAAAGATGGGAAGAAAGCGATGACCTTTTTCTAAAGAGGAGAAAGTATCATCTTCTCTTGGTTGAGTATTCTCTGTTCTGGCAGGAATTTCTAACGGTCTTTTGTTTTTTTTTCTCAGTCTTTTTCTTTCGTTCTGCTGGAGGGCAAAGAGTTCTCTTTCTATCTGAAACCGCTGTGCATCCCACTGTTCTCTTTTTTGTATACTTTTTTTTTCCATTTTTTCAGTTTTCTTTTCAATTTCCTCAAAGTTCTTTTGTTATTGCGTTATCTCATTCACTGTATCTCCAGTACTCTCTTTTCTAACTCTTTCTTCATCCACAACTCTACTTTCTTGGAAAGCATGATAGCATTCTCCGCGCAATATGCTTGAAATTGGTCGTACACAGAAGTATCAATACTCAAGGTAACTTTTTTATTTCCTTTTTTTGGCATTTTTTGTTTCCTTTTTTTTTTGTGTTTACTTCCTATTGTGCCTACTTTCCTTACTTGGAAAGAAGTTCCCCTTTTTAAATATTTCTTAAGATGTACATAGAAGTATAGAGAAGTATAGTTGACTTAAAAAACTTCCAACATAGTACTAATGCCTAGTTTTTATACTATTTACTAATAACTAGTATTAATAACACTCACTAACGGTAGTTTTATAAATGAATCTGCTCTTCTCAGAGGAGGTATGGGAAAAATTGACTTTGTTATCGCGCGTATTCAGCAAATCCTCCAACGAGATACCCGCGGATTGACTATTCAAGAGTTGGCAGACCACACTAAAGTTTCTCGCGTGACTGCAGGCATGGCTTTGATGAAACTTGAGGGCGCCGGCGTCATTGACGTCAGAATCATCGGCAACTGTAAATTACACTACAAAAAGGATGAGGGGAAAAAATGAGACTTCTCTATCATCCCGCAAAAAAGATGGTTGCGTTAATGTTAGGTGTAATTCTTTTACTAGTAACTGGTGGCGTTTTATTAAGCATTAACCCTTATCACCCTAACGCAAATGGTATTACTGGCGCAGTGGTGGGGCCGGATCTTACGGCGGGGTCACTTTTAGAACAAGAATACCTGGAAGAAGTTTTGCCGTTGGGAGAAGTTTTGCTGTTTTCCGATTCTGATGAATCTGATTTTGGAGTTATGAATTCTGCCAATGCTACACAGTGCGGAGGTGTGAACCAAAGCATTACTTTAACCAGAAACATAAATGCCACTGGAAATTGTTTTATAGTTAATGCTAGCAATGTTATCATTGATGGCGCATCATTTTTTGTTCAAGGCAATGGAAGTGGAACAGGAGTTAATTCAACTAATTTTACTAACATTACTATCAAAAATATCAAGTTGTTGAACTTCAGCGTGGGTGTTTACTTTGAAAATACCAACAGAAGCACCATTTACAATGTTTCCATACAGAACAGCACCATCGGTATTTATCTCAGCGTGGGTTCGGAGTTGAACAACATCAGCTCCAACCGTTTGGTGAATAATACTCTGCTGGGCATCCTTATACAAAATTCCAACAACAATATTATTTATAACAATTACTTTGTTAATAACTCCAATCATGCCAATGACAATGCTACTAATCGCTGGAATATTACTCCTTCTTGTGACTTAACAACCAGACCAGATGAAGGATACATTAACATTATTGGTGGACCATGTTTAGGGGGTAATTTTTTTGATAATTATACTCAAACAGTCAATACTTTCGACGGGCTTGGAAGTACTGTATATTTCATTCCTGGAGGCAGTAATAATGATTCTCTTCCTCTAGAAACAAATACTTCCATTGCTTGTAAAAACGTTACTGTGAACACTAACTTTTCAACCCCTTACGGTCCTGTAACTATCATTGGCGCTTCTACTTCAAATAACTATGGCTGTATCATTGCTGGGCTAGAAAATATTACTCTTGATGGGCAGGGAGCAAAAATTATTCAACGTATTGCTGAAAAGACTTCCGGAGTTTTTGGTTTTGGAATTCAGGTTTTTGCGAATAATGTTACTATAAAGAATTTTGTAGTGGATGGGTGGTCAGTAGGAATGCCCCTCAATGCGTCATACACAAGGACCAACGCCGTTATAAATAATCTTACTATAAAAAATATGAACTCTAGCTGGTTAGATTATGCTTTTTCTTTCACAGGAAATAATAGCCGGGTTTCAAATCTGACTATTACTAATCTTACTTCTGAAGTATTTGCCATTGGTCTTTTTCATAATGGGACTTCTCAGCCAAATACTTTTACTAACATTAATATTTCTAATGTATATGGCGGTTTTGTCCTTCTTGATGTATTCAATAACACTTTTGATAATGTAACTTTTTATAATATTAGTAATTATTTTATTTATGAATATCGTTGCAGTACTGAAATAGTGACTTCTGGAGTGTGTAAAAATACTTTTATCAGCTTAAGAAACTTTGATAACCATGATATTCGCTATAAGACCAACAATAAAGCTGGGAAGGAAGGCCCTTATCAGTTTGACATTGCTCATCGTGTTCGGGTTAATGTTACTAATACCACCGGCAGTGGTTTAAGCAACGTAACAGTGGAAGGCGTAAGTATTCTCTACAGACAATTTGGAGATGTACAGCTTACGGATGAAGATGGAATCGCCACTCTAATCCTTCCCGCCAACACTATTTTTGCAGGGATAGACCGCATTATTTCTGCTTATACTTTAACTACCAGTAAAGAAAATTATACTGCTACTCGTTTTCAAGATGGCAGTATTAATTTGCTACTGAATAATTCGCTTTTTTACAATAACATTTCTATGCGCTTACTTACCTGCGCCGGGGCTATAAACTCCAGTGTGGTATTCGGAGGTGATTTTAATTGTGCTAATTCAGGTTTTGGATTTGATCTTCTGATTAACACTGCTGGGTCGGGGAGAATTATAGTTGAAGGGGGAAATTATACTCTTTTTGGATCAACGGGAACTGGGTTAAATATCATCAACACCTTTCAAATTAGAATAAATAATCTGCGTATCTTCAACTTCTCTGATGTTGGTGCCAATGGAATGAGCTTACTCAACAACAATCACGGAGAGTTCAGAAATATTATTTTAAGTAATAATACCATTGGTATGACTCTTGACAATTCTAACAATAATACTTTTTATGAACTTCGTATTACTAACAGTACTGCCCATTCCATTTTGGCAAATGGGACTGGGACCAATAATATTGTAAATGCTTCGGTTATGATTGATAATGTAACTGTCCAAGATAGTGCAAAGATTGCCAGAAAATGGTATGTTACTGTAAACGTAACCTTTAATGGGGGGATTCCTCTTCCTAATGCTAATGTTTATGGAACTTCAGTGCCATTTCAGCAGCTTGAAAATTCAGGAACTACTGACAATGAGGGACTTATCCGTTTAGAATTAACTGAACTGGAAAAAAGCACTTCGGGAAATTCATATTCCACTCCGCACAATATTTCCATGAACTTCACCAGCTCTGGGGGGGTAGTGGGCAATTCAACTATTATCAATCTGAGTATCACTAACAGCACATATGTAAATTTTTCTGTTACTTTAAACTGCACTGCACCAAAAAATGATCTTAATGTGACCAATAATACGGTACTCTGTCCAGGAATTTATAATATAGACGATGAAGGGGACACCGGAGTGATAATCTTTAATGTAAGCAATGTTAAACTAACTTGTGACCAAACACAATTTATCAATAAAAAAGACAGGGATGCTGGCACGGGAATATTTGCTGCCAACAAACGCAACATTACTATTGCTGACTGCACTTTTGAAAATTACCACTATGGAATCGCTTTCAACGATGTTAACAATTCTTTAATTAACAACACCATCTTACGTAGCATGGGAAGTAGCGGCATTAGTTTTCAAGATTCTTTTCATAACGCCATCTCATTTTCTCAATTTCTTAATTCTGGGTCAGCATCTCAGTACGGTTTGCTGTTGAAAGGAAGT
>JACPNC010000081.1:0-4309 GCA_016185685.1 Candidatus Woesearchaeota archaeon
GGAAGCTAAAGCAGGAAGAGATAATTGCTGTTGAAAAAAAACTGAGCACCCGAGAAGGAAAACAAAAAATCCTCTTTGTTCCCGATAAGAAGGAAGTAAAATCAACACTCCAAGTTATGGATGTGGGAGACTTGCTTTAAACCATATTCAAACCCATTAAACGTTTCATCAACAAAATCCAGCAGAAGAATCTTCTGGCTCAGATGTTGTTAGGAATTATTATTGCGTATATGATTTTTATTTCAGTGACCATCCGAAAAGTATTTTTTCTTAACATTTTCCGGCGCGCTGCTTCGCAGCCTTACTCCACTGCCACCCCACGAGAACGACCAGCGCCACTGATGCCGCTGCCGTAGACATGGAAGTAGTCATTGACGTAGTTGAAGCCGGCCGCCCTATTTGGGTGTTGTTTTCGTGTAACATACTTACCGCTTTTCAAAGGAGGAGTCCAAACCTTAATCTCATCTCTTTTTTTATCACTAATAAACTCCAGCGTTTGCATGATGGTTTCAGCATCATCTTCAGTATCAAAAAATACCTGCAAGTAGCGCAAGCCTTTTTCCTGAGCAACAACTTCAGCAATAGGAACACCAAGATATTCTTCTACTTGAAGAGGAGTTGTTTTTACCAGTTCTTTTCGTTTACAGCGATAATGCTGGGTAACTGTAGCATCAAGAGTGTCTGGCTGATATGCAAAATACGTGCCACCAACTAAATAATTTTTCTGTCCCAGCCAGTCAAAGTCATCGCGAAATCCAGCAACGATTGCTGATGCTCTTCGCACTTCATCTCCATTTGCGGATTGGGAATTTCTTTTTAATTGCTTCCATCCTTGATACAGATCTCCCGCTGATGCCATAATCCGATGGGAAGAATCTTTTTCCCAATAATCAAACCAACCTTCTGGTATTTTTTTGTTACCGTTATCTGCTGGATTGTGGTCAATAGAAAAACTCACAGTTTCTTTCAACTTCACAATAGAAGGAATAACAATTCTTTCTTCTTCCAGCCCTTTGAGAGCAGTTTCATACTGCTGAATCATCTGAACAAGGTCTGCAGGCAATTCTTCCCGAGTTATTTCCTGCAGTCGCTGATACTGCGGATGACCTTCTAATTCTCTTCGTGCTATGGCATATTTTCCAGATAATCGTTCAATTCTTTCTATGAGATTGGGTCGTGGTTTCATTGTTTTTCACCTTGAGTTAAATATCTTTTGTGTTTTTTTTCCTTCATCTCCCTCACTCAGTAATGCACGTAATTCTTCCGGTTCTGCCGTCGGAGCCGCCTCTAAAACAGGAGCATTCAATGCATATTTTCTCGCTTCTCCATGCAATAAAGTGTGTACTTCGTTCATGCTTGCTTTCAAGCCATCGGTAACTCGCGCAACTTCTCGCAGAAACTGAATCGCTTGCGTTCCAGCAATTTGATGCTGAGTTAATCCCTGATAGGTATGCAGTGTCTGCGCTAAATCTAAGCTTTGTTTCTGAGCAACACCAACTGCGGTTTGAATGTCATCCAAAGATTCTTTTGAAGATGCAAGAACTTCTGTATAATGTTTTTGCATGAGTTCAAGATAAGAAAGTACCTGCTGAGTATGGGCCATTTCTTTTCTTGTTGCATGTAATTCTTCTGCAATTCTTGCACGGGATTGTTGTGCGCCATCTTCTCCAAGTTCTGCAGTTCTTGCACCATACCACTTTTGATTGTTTAAAATATCTTGTAACTTCCTTACTTCTACTGGTGCAGAAGCAACATATTTTTTTCCTTCCTGAAGTTTTTGCTCCAATTGTTCTAATCCCAAATCAACATCTGCAGTATAGCCGGCAATTCCTTCATAGGCTTTGCACAGTTGCTGCATTTGCTCTTGAATTCCTCCTACTGCTTCTTCCAGCCACTCGCCTTGCGCTTGCGCTCTAGCAATAGTTTTTACGGATTCAATGCGGCGTTGCACTTCGGCTTTTTTGGAAGAAAGCTTCAATTGCATAACATCCCATGCTCTTAGCACTAAAGAGCGAGGATCTCTCTCTTCAGGAAGTTCGGGAAGAGCGTATGAAGAAACAACTGGAGCAAGGTAAGCTTTACTTCTCTGCTCCAATGCGGTAACTATCTTCCTCGTTTTTTCATCCTCAATCTGTTTTGGTTCAATGATAGGTACAGCAAGATAGCTGTCTTGACTGATCATTTTCCCTTCCAAAGTTATCTCAGTATCACTCATTTTACAGTCTAAAATAGCCAGAACTTTATAAATGTTTTGGTCTATTTGTTACTTTAGAGTTACATTAAGTGAGTTTAAAAGCAATGAGTACTTCCCATAATCTATACACTGAAGGCAATAAATAATCTAATTTAATAGTTATTGCCTTCATACATATTTAACGCACCATCCGTTCAAAAATTAAGTGCGTTAAATATATATACTTATTTTCTTTACTAAAAATAACAATGGTCACTTTCGGCGCAGCTAGTGGGGGATATAGCCCCATGGACAGAGAATATGGACAGCACGGCCATAACCATCAACACGGTTCTCCAGCAGCAGGTTCTACTAACGATGTAGGAATGGGTTTAGCAGATTTTGGTATGAGCTTAGCGTTAGGACCAGTTCCCAACGTGGGCGCTGTAAAATCAAAATTATATGCAGGTACAAAAAAATTAGAATTTGTTTTTACTGGCATGCACAAAGGCGGCGGCGGCCAACAAACACCAGAACAATATGGTAAAAAACAGAGAGAAGCTTTAGCAGAAATTGGAAGAGCTAACAAAGTTGATTTTACTACTCACGCTACCGTTGGGGTATATGGATTAGCAGGAATGCAGGAAGGGGGATTTTCTAAAACAGCAAAAAATATGTCCATTCAGGAAATTAAACGGGCGATTGAATTTGCTGCAGATGTAGGGCAAGGCGGTCCGGTGGTAGTACATACAGGAGAATATCAACGGCCCATTCTCGATGCTGACTGGAATCAGAAAGAAGGAGATCCCTGGAAAGCAAAATTTCAGATGCACGAAAATGAAGATGAACGAACTACCTATCGCGTGGTAGATAATCGGGGAGGAAATATGCTTATTGAAGCAAGAAAAAACAGAAAAGTTGCCCGTCCAGTGTGGCTGATGGCATCGGAAGGAAAAACATATTATGATGTGAAACCAGACGGAACTAAAGTGGAAAAACTAGCTTCCGGAGCGTTTGATGAAGAAGGATTGCCCATTTATCTAGATTACCTCAATAATCGTATTGAAGCAGACCAACGCGTTCCTGAATTTGAAGAAGACAAACAAAGATTTAAAGTTGAGTTGATGGACTGGACGGAACTAGAAAAAGAAGCAGGAATTATGAGTAAGTTAGCAAAACAAGCATGGCAGAAATTTAAACGAGGAGAAACCAGCGAAAACGAATTTAAAAATTCACGCTGGGGGAGATTTGCAGAAACAGAAGATATCAATGAAGTAAAAATAAAAGCAGAAGAAGCATACGTTATCTCATCGCTGGAAACTAATGCCGCCAACAGCAGAGGATGGGCAGTGCACTACGGAGGAAATTTTCAGGAATCTATTGACAATTTAAAAAAATTAGAGAAAGCCTTGGAATTTTACAAGCAGATTGAATCAACAACCGACGAAGAGGAAAAATGGCGTTTAAAGCGAGAAGTAGGAAGTATTCTTCCAGGAATAATTCCCGGAGATGCGGAAATGCCAACAGAACTTATCAGAAAAAGAATCGGAGAAGTGAAAAGACATATTGACCAAGCAAGGGAGTCAGCATCTTCCCAGTGGACACAAGCAAAAGATCAGGAAGAGACTATTAAACACGTAGAATCAGCAGAAAAATATGCGCTGAAAGAAGCTTGTGATGCTTACGCCAGATCAGCTTTATTTGCTATGCGCCACAGCGACAAACTCGCAGAGGAAGGAAAACTAAAAAAACCTTTAACTATCGCCATGGAAAATCTTTTTCCGGAATCTTTTGGCGCGCATCCTGATGAATTGATTAAACTTGTCCATGAAAGCAGAAGAACCATGATTAAAATTCTTACAGATCCTAAAGAAGGATTTAAAATGACAGAACAACAAGCAGCAAAAGAAGCTAATGAGCATATCACTGCAACATTTGATACTGGGCATCTCAATATGTGGCGCAAGTACTGGAGAGGAGATCCTAATAAGTCTATCAAAGATAACGATGAAGATTTTGATAAATGGAGCGTGCAGAAATTGGGAGATATGATTGATGCAGATATCATCGGACACGTACATTTAGATGATAACTATGGATACCAAGATGATCATCTTGCTCCTGGAGAAGGAAATA
>JACPNC010000081.1:4331-12564 GCA_016185685.1 Candidatus Woesearchaeota archaeon
CATGGTAGAAATGATGAAAAAGAAAAAATACAAAGGAGTCATGATCGTAGAACCCGGCGCAGATTATTATACAGACGTTTCCGGCTTTCACAGTGTCATGAAAACCTGGAGATTGTTTGGTTCTCCCGTATATGGTGGAGGCAGTGGAATGAGTTCAAAAAGAAGTTGGAATGAAGTTGGCTACGGATTCTTTGGACAGAATCAGCCGCCCTATTTTGTCTTTGGGGCATATTCACCATCGGAAGATTGGACGCTGTGGAGTGGAGTGCCGTTGGAGTAGAACAAAAGAAGTTAGAATAGAATAAAAAAGGGAAAAACTAATGAAAAAAATAATTTTATTGCTGATAATGTTAATTTTAGTATATGGTTGTGCTTTCTATGAAGCACCTGTAGAAAAAATATCAGAGCCTGCTGCTGAAGATGTTCCACAGGAAACAATAGAAACACCAGTGCGAGAGCCGCAACCACCTGAAGAAATTAAAGAAGAGCCAATAATAAAAGAACCTACGTTCATGGAACCAGTTGTTGAAGAAAAAAATGAATTTCAATTGATTTTCCCAACCTTAACTTATGATGGCGCATACAATGGCCCACTCTATGGAACGTCTGAACAAGTTGGATCCGCATCAATGGATTCTTATTTTACGCTTCTTGACAGTAATGGGATTAATTTTTTCATAGGCATGTTTGGCATCTCTGGTGAACCATCTGCCAATACTCTTGTCAGCGACTCAGGATTGGGAGAAGTGATTTATTCCGCTCAAAAACACCCCAAGAGAATAATTCCTTTTTTCAATCCTGGAATTGGGGGAGAAGAAGTAGAGCAATATCTTGGCGAAACGCTAACTGGAATGTACAGTAAGACATTATCCGCATCGCAAAAAATAGTCGGAAAAAATTTTATTCGGGGATTGGGTGAAGTAGAAACACAGGAATGGGCAGTGCGGCATAATGACCAGAAAGTTTTACAAATTGTAAATCTGGCAAAGAATAACAACATTCACTTCATGTTTCATCCCGTTGCAAGTAATATTGATGATGTAGAAAAAATTGTGGAAACATATCCCAACACCATATTCCTGATACACATGTACCGGGAAGATTTAGACAAAAGTAGGAATAAAGTGATTAAAATATTAAAAGAGCACCAAAACATTTATTTTAGCATAGATGCAGCACATATTCTTTTTGTGAATGGAAATGATATTATTTACACCTACGAAAGCGAAAATAGGGAATCTTCCATAAAAAGATTTATTTCTACAGTTGACAGTAAGGAAAAAAATATCATCACCGATGCCATCACTGCATACAAACCGCTGGTTGATGCCGTACCTGATAAGGTCATGTGGGGAACGGAAATAGGTCCAGAATATGCTTTTGATCCTCAAGTCTTTGATCGTGCAGTTAAAATTTCACGATTCGTGATTGCCGGATTTGATGAACAGCATCAGGAAGCCGTAGGATACAAGAATGCCTTACGCATGTTTGGAGAGGGGGTTGTTGTAGATGGAAATATTAAAGTGCTTGATACAAAATCTTGGCTGGACTGCACTGATGATCAACAGAATGATTGCGATACTTCATGTGAAACTCCAGACACAGACATTTTAACTGCAGAGCAAGAAGCATGTTATCAGAACTGCATTATTGAAAAACAATGCAAAGAAGTTGTTGAAATGGATGCGGGATAAGGGGTAAAAATTCTAAATACTTTACTTTCCCTTCAAAAATTCTTTCAATTCTTCAATCTCCTGCTCAGTAATCGCCGCGCCATTCAACTTGGCCGCCCAGAAAACCGCATCCAATAATTCTTCACGTCCATCTTTTCCGTCAGGAATATATCCTTCTAACAATCCCAGCCGATAAGCAATTGCAATCAATTCAATAGAACGAATAATTCGTACTTCTTTTAACATACCACTAAATGCCTTGATTTTTTCCTGACGAGAAATAATTTTTTTCTGAAAACGGTTTTCCAGCAAATGCTGTACTTCCAAAGGATTTTCTATTGCTAAGCGTAAAGTACGTTCATCCATCACCACTGCGGGAGCATTTTCTATTATCGAAATATTTCCTGCGATATTTCGTACTGAGTTTCCTGCAATATTTCGTATTGTCCCTTTGCTGTTTTGCAGTATCCCTTCCTGCAATGCTGCTGCAACTGATTCAAGCTCGCCAGACTGCACGATATCCATCGCTTTATCATCCAACAAAAAAGCCCCATTTGCTAAAGATTCTAATTCGCGCACTTTTTTCTGCGGAACTTTGTCATATACTTCAAAAACTCCATCATGCACCAGCTTTGAAACCTGTAATGCTTCAAATTTAAACCTTTTCATGGTTAACGGACGTTCAATCAGTTCATGATGCACCGCCGGAGTAAGATAAAATTTTCCATTGAATTGTTTTTTCAATTCTGGCAGGATCCAACTTAAGCGAGACATAATTAATGTAATCACCGGTCCTGCATCAAAAAAAATGATTTTATTTTCCATAGATCGTTAACTTTTTACCTCCCATATCAACTTTTTACTCCGAACAGATTAAAAGCAAGTAGCACTCGCTTCTTTGCAGAAATATTTTCTGTATGTTGTTCAAGTGCAGTTGTCTTTCCTGCGTATGCCTGCAGATCCCAGTTTGATAAGCCCATTAATCCTGCTGCTTGGCCGATAGAAAGTCCTTTTTGCAATAATACCGACCCTTTTTTAATTCTCGCAGCTTGCAACACATCCTGCAAATGTTCTCTCACAGGAGCATTACTTTCACGAACTAAAGAATACAACCGCTTGATACTCGCATTATATTTCGCAAAAAAGTTACGTTGCAGAGCAGAAGAAGCCATCTGCAGCTCACGGCTGAAAATGCCGTATTCTTTCTCCTGCAGTCCTTCAGAAATTTTGTAAAGTGAATATAAAAGCACACTTACAGCAATGAGATCAATATCTTTCTGTGCAGCAACATCTTCAATGGCATGATTGCTGAGTTCTTTTAATTCCAGCATATCGCCGGGATCTTTACGTTCAAGAATTTTCTGCGCCTGCTGGAGGTCATACAGAATTTCTTTCTTTACCGCCTCTTTCATAGAAGGAAGGAGAATTCTCAGTTTTATTAAGGTTTCTCCCAAACTTTAATAAAAACCGCCCATTTTATACCTCCCATGACTGCTCAGGAACAAACTACGACTACAACTATAACTGCAACTACAAAAACCGAACCCCATTTCTCTATCAAATCCGTCATTAAACGTGACGGCAAAGAAGTCCCTTTTGCAAAAGAAAAAATTCTTCTCAGTATTTCTAAAGCTGCGCAAGAGGTTGGCACAGAACCTAACAACCTTGCAGAGGCAATGACTCAAGAAGTTCTTCAGCAACTTGGCCTTCAGGAATTAACCCAATCATCAGAACAACAAAAAGAACAAAGAGATCAAAAAGAGGTAAAGGACCAAAAAGAAGTAAAAGAACAAAAAGAAAATTCAAAAAATAAGAACACCACACCGATAACAATAACAACAGAACTTATCGGGGATGTTGTAGAAAAAACATTGATGGAGAAAGGTCATACGGAAATAGCAAAAGCGTTTATTCTGCATCGACATAAAAAAGCAGAAGAACAGCAGCGTAGGGCATTAATCCTTGGCAATAAAAGAGAGGAAGAAAATTTAGAATTTTCAGATCAAGCTTTAAAAATTTTAGGAAGAAGATACTTGCTCAAAGACCCATTGGGAAATCTGCTGGAAACGCCCCAGCAAATGCTCCTACGCGTTGCAGTAAATATTGCTCAAGCAGAAGCACTGTATGGAGCAGATAAAGAAGAAGTAGAAATCGTACAACAAAAATTTTATCAAGCCATGGTAGAACTTCGTTTTCTCCCAAATTCGCCAACATTAATGAATGCTGGAACAAAAGTACAACAATTAAGTTCTTGTTTTGTACTTCCTGTGGAAGACACCATGGAAGGAATCTTTGGCTCGCTGAAAGATGCAGCAATCATCCATCAGCGCGGCTCAGGAACAGGATTTTCTTTTTCAAGAGTAAGACCAAAAGGGGATACAGTAAAAGAAAATTTAGGCGTTGCTGCAGGAGTGATAGAATTTCTCCGCGTCTATGATGCGGCATTAGAAGTTATTAAACAAGGCGGAGTACGAAAAGGAGCAAATATGGCAGTACTCAGAGTAGATCATCCCGACATTATCCGTTTCATTGAGGCAAAACGCGACAAAAAATCATTAAAAAATTTTAATATTTCTGTAGCTGTATCGGACAGATTTATGAAAGCTGTTGAAGAAGATAAACAATATTATCTTACTAATCCTCGAACCAGTAAATATGTCGGAAAGTTAAGAGCAAAAGATGTCTTTGCCCTCATAACTCAAAATGCTTGGAAAACAGGCGATCCTGGATTGATATTCATAGATGAAATTAACCGAAAACACCCAGGAAAACATTTGGGGGATATCGAAACAACTAATCAATGCGGTGAAGCGCCTTTACTTCCCTACGAAGGCTGCGCGCTTGGCTCGATAAACTTAGTAAAATTCATCAATACTGAAAAAAATGATCTTAACTGGGAAAAACTAAAAGAAACAGTCCAAACAGCAGTCCATTTTTTGGATAATCTCATTGACATGAATTCTTATCCAAAACTAGTTATTGCCGAACTTACTAAGAGGACCAGAAAATTCGGCTTGGGCATCATGGGGTTGGCAGATCTTTTTTGTAAACTAAAAATAAAATATGATTCAGAAGAAGCTTTAGAACTTGCAGATAAAATGATGTCTTTCATAAAAGAAACAGCATATGAAAAATCAGTCGAGTTAGCAAAGAAAAGAGGAACTTGTCCTGCATGGAAAGGTTCAGACCATTATCACGCAGGTAGAAAGATGCGTAACATGTCTTGTCTTTCTGTATCCCCTACCGGAACAATAAGTATTCTTGGTGATGCTTCCAGCGGCTGTGAACCATTATTTGCTTTAGCATATCATAAAACAGTACTTGGCAATACCGAATTTTTATATCTCAACAAAGAGTTTGAAAAAATCGCCAGAGAGAAAGAATTTTATTCCCCGGAATTAATGAATATGGTGGCAAAAAATGGCAGTATTCAAGAAATCAAAGAAATTCCAAAAGACGTACGAGATATTTTTGTAACTGCCCAAGATATTAGCCCGGAATGGCATATTAAAATGCAATCTACTTTGCAAAAACACGTAGATAATTCTATCTCTAAAACCATCAATTTTCCCGCAACCGCAGCGATTAAAGAAGTTGAAGAGGCTTATCTGCTGGCATGGAAAATGAAATGTAAAGGAATTACTATTTACCGTGATGTTGAAGCTCTTGGTGCTCTGGATGAATTGAATTCTATAATTGGCGTAACTCTTTGTTTCGTACAAGATGAAAAACTAAAAAACACACTTTCAAAGATCCAAAATGACCTCTTTACTTTAGGAGCAGACATTGCAGGAAATGAAATAGCACGCGAGAAACTACCAAGGATAACCCCTGAACACGTACAGGAAATTGAACAGATGATCGATGAACTAGAAGAAAAGTTAGGCATGCCAAAAAAATTTATTTTACCGGGAGGAACACAAGAAAGCTCATTTTTGCATCTTTGTCGAGCAATAGTTAGAAGAACAGAAAGAAATTTAGTTACTACAAAACATCTGTTAAATTATCATGAACAAATCTTATGCTATATTAACCGCTTAGGAGACTTCTTTTATGTGTTAGCAAGACAAGCAAATAAAGAACAGGAAATTAAAGAACAACAGCCGATGTATAAATATTTGGAAGGAAAGAAAGAAGATACAGAAGAAAAGTAAGAAAATAAGAAAAATAAGATTTTTAAGCAAGAACAAAACCAAAAAGATTATTAAGGTGAATGTTTTCCTTATTCTATCAATTTCCTTGCATCTCGCCGGGTTCTGGGAAGTTGAGCTTCCGGAACCCGCAAACTTTCAGTTTGCCGGGAAAAAGAGGTGTTTAGAGTTTGCATCCTCCTAAAGAATCAGGGGGAGTAAACTTTTTCTTAAAGAGAAATTTGCAGTTATAGCAAATCACTTTAATAATCGGAACTTTGTTTCATACAAAAAGTGATTTGCTTATTAGGAAATAACGTTAAATCAATTTTTTGCTATACGAAAATTAATGTTATTTCCTATAAATTATTGAATTATTCAAAGTTCTTTAAACCTAGATGTTTTACAACCACAGTTTATTTAAAGCAATTTTTTCTCCCAAAAGTAAAAATCCCAATCGTAGCAGAGTTGCGGGACATTTGATAACAATGAATCAATGGGATTTTTACTCTTGAAAATGGGTCGCAGTAGAATTGCGGGGCATTAGACCCATTTTCATTGAAGAAAATTGTGGTGATATGATGCAAAGAGGAAGATTAGAAGTGATCGCCGGCACCATGTTCGGCGGGAAAAGTACGGAGTTAATCAGAAGAGTAAACCGCTACGAAGTTACTGGGAAGAGTTCTCAGCTTTTCAAACCAATTATTGATAATCGATACAGTAAAGAACACGTTTCTTCACATGACGGCTTGATAAAAAAAGTTATTGCCGTACAGGACTATGTTGATTTGGCACAAAGATATAACCCAAACATTCCAGTTCTTGCCGTTGACGAACCGCAGTTTCTTGATGGAACAATTGTTGACTTGTGTGAAGAGCATGCTCAAAGAGGGGGAGTCGCTATTGTTTCTTTACTGTTAAAAGATTTTAAAGATAGGTATTTCCAATTTAAAGATGGAAAATACGATGCATCAGAATTTCTCCGTCGCGCAGATGATATTGTTTTTCTGAAAGCAATATGTACGGCTCAAGAATCAAACGGTGCTCAGATTTCAGGCATTATCCAGAGATTTGACAGTGCCTCTGAAGAAAAACAAATTTGCGGACAAGAAGCAACACGAGTGCAGCGGTTCATTGATGGAAAAGTAGCTTCTTCAGAATCCCCTTTAGTGCTGGTGGGACAAAAAGAAGCATACGCACCGAGATGTAGACAGCATTATGTGTTTTATTGACTATAAAAAACTATCTCTGCTTCTCAATCATACCCATCACACACCCATAATCCATTTAAAAATAGTTATCACTCTTATTTTTATACATGCTTATCCATTCCTTAAAACTCCAGAACATCCGCTCCTACAGTGAACAGACCATACATTTTCCTAGGGGATCCACTATTCTTTCTGGAGATATTGGTTCCGGAAAATCTACTTTGCTGCAAGCATTAGAATTTGCTCTTTTTGGAGTATCACGTCCAGATCTTCCTGCAGAAGCCTTGCTCAGAAAAGGAGCAACCCATGCATTGGTAGAACTCAATTTCTCCCTGGGGACAAACCAAATCACTATTCAAAGAAAACTAAAAAAAGAAAAAGAAGGCATCAAACAACTTCCAGGTTCGATCATAATAAACAATCTAAAAAAAGAACTTATGCCTATTGAATTAAAAGCAGAAATGATTGCTCTACTTGGATATCCGGAAGAATTTCTTACCAAAAACAAAAACTACATTTTTCGCTACACTGTATATTGCCCGCAGGAAGAGATGAAATTAATTTTACAAGAAGATGCAGAAACACGATTAGACACATTGAGAAAAATATTCGGCCTTGACAAATATAAAATTATCCGTGAGAATATTCAAATTTACCTCAAAGAACTACGGATACGAAAAATGATTCTTGAAGAAAGAACAACTTTGCTGCCAGAAAAAGAAAAAAATCTTCAAACCATACAAGAAGAAATATATCACTTCTATCAACAGCTGCAAGAACTCATTCATAAAAAAACAAGCATACAACAGGAATTATCTCAACAACAACAGCAACTTCAACAATACGAACAACAGCAGCAGCAGAGACAGCAACTCCTGCACCAGCTGCAAACAGTAGAAGCTTTACTGCAGGAAAAACAAAAACAATTGCAGCAAATGCAGGAAAAAATGCAGCAACTTTTACTAGAGATCCAACAATTTATTTCTCCCGCTTTACTAACTAAACAGGAACTTGCAATGCACATCTATCGAACAGAATATGAAAAAAAAGATTTTCTGACAAAAAAAGCAGGAATGCAGGAAAAACAAACATTTTTCGTGCTATAAGCTTCATTGCAGAGATACTTCGCAATCCAGGAATTAACGTTGCACAATACTACTTTATGGGAAATAAAGAAAACTCATTCAGAATCGAATTAGAAGTTGAGTTTTCAAAAGAA
>JACPNC010000071.1 GCA_016185685.1 Candidatus Woesearchaeota archaeon
ATTCTAAACTGTACCGGCAAGAACTTTTCCACCACATAGATATTAGTTTTAGTATGGTCTGTGACTTCTCGTGTTTTTATCTCAGAACCTGGCAACAATGCCATAAATGGAATTAACATATCTGCAAGATGAGGATCAACAGCACATCCAGAGTCTATTTCTCTTGCCAATTTTTCTGCGACTTCTTTGCCAATCTCCTCAGATTTTTTATGTGGTTCAAGAAGTACATCGCTTCCCAGTAAGATAGGATTACTGTAACTCACGTCTCCATCTTTACTGCATACTGCCCAAAGTAAAGCCTCTCCGCCAGTACTTAATGTATTTGCATGATCCAAGCGAATTGATAATGGCATGTCATATTTTTGCAAGATGGGGGTTACTGCATTGCGTATCCTTTCTGCAATTCCTTTTTCTTGCAAATCCGCAGAGATATTTATCACTCCTCTGATTTGTTCTAACTTTCCTTGTTCTATCAAAGTAATTTTTGGGATATTTTCCTGAAGTTTTTTATGAAATTCATCTTGCGAATCTGTATCTATTTTATATTTTGGTTGGATATTCAGCTGCACTTCTCCGCCTCAGAATCTTTAACTCTATTTTCTCTACGAATTTGTGGAGTTGAGGGAGAAGGATATTTTGCAGATAATCTACGGATGCCTGCCATTTTCCACACGTGCCTCCAGTGATTTTTAAAGTGATTCTTCCCGGTGCAAACAGACAGGGAAGAATAATTGCTTGTAATAACAGAGAGATACTTCCAGCAGTTCCAATGTCAATAATAAATGTTCCCTGTTTAAGTTTTCCAGGAATAAAGCGTAATTCGGTAGAGCCGAGATGTATTTCATTGGTTTCTGGGTTTGAAGCCTCATTCTTTTTGGCGATCCCCTCAGACCCAGAAACTTTGAAAAATCCTTCGGGGGATTTTTCATTAGTCTGTGCATTGCAAATTCTTTTTAATCCTTGAATCGCTTCCAAATGCTGGGCTTTTAATCCTGGTTGTGGACGTCCGGAGCGGATGTTTTTTATTTCGAATGATTGTCCGGTAAATACGGAAAGTGCAAGAGCAACTCGTACAAGAGAACCGCCGCCTTCGCCGAAAGAGCCGTCAAGAGTTATCATTATTTGTTCTAAATGAAATTAGATTAAAAATGTTTTGAGGAAAAAAGTTAAATTATCTAGAATGAAAAGTCAGGAAAGAAAAAAAAGCGATTTACTGTTTTACTGGCATTTTCCGTTTGCCATTAAAATTTGAATTCCAAGATTTCTGAGTTCATTAAATGTAACTACTTGGTTATTATCTCCTAGTTTATCTGCGGTAGCAACTACGTAATCTTTATGTTCACTTCCTTCTTCTTTTTCGCTGAAAGAGCTGGTAACGTACACTTGATTTCCTTGCACTTCCATCTTTCCATTTCCTGCACAAACACCTGAAAGTAGTAGTACGGTACTTTTATTTCTGAAAATATATTTTTTTCCATCCACTTTGCGGAATTCAAGTAAACTTCTAGTTGTAATTTGTAATTCTTTCATTGCCCGCTCTTCTAAAGAAAAGTTATCTAATTGTGATTGCGATGTTGGTTCTGCTGTAACTTGTTGCTGTATTGCTGGCGCGCAAGCTCCCAGATATAATCCTACTGCTGCAATATATGGTCGAAGTTGTTGGATCATGTTTTTTTCCCTCGTAATTTTTATGTGATGTTTCAAAAATGGCAGTTATTTATTAATCTTTGTGTTGTTTTTACTTTAAAGTGGTTCTTTGGTGTGGTCTGTTGGCAAGCTAAATCTTTTTATATCGGTACGAGATTTTCTGTACTAGTGAATATATGGGAGAAACACATTCTGTTGGAGAAAAGAGCACACTTACTGTTGCTCAGAAAATTCTTCTTGGTATTCTTTATGCTTTGGTTGCCTTACTCATTGTTTTTTCTTTTATGGCATTAAAAAATAAAGGACAAACGGGGTATGATCAATGCATACAGGAAAAATGCGAGAAGAAAGGGCAGGATTTCTGTCAAAAACCGAGAGAGATCAGCAACTGCTGTGTGGGTGCTGGCGGACAGGTGGGTATCTCTGGAAGCCAGTATGTGTGTGTTTTTGATTGATTTACTGGTAAATTACATTTTTGCATGATAATCTTAATAAAAGGGCTTTCTTTTTTCTCTTGTTGATGGGGCTGTAGTATAACTTGGCAGAATAGAGGCCTCCAGTACTTGGAGGATTGAGCTGGTGAAAAGCGAGTGAACTCATTGCATTCGTTCACAATTCCGGCAATGACAAACTATCCTCAGAAGTCAGCCTTTGATCTGGGTAATCATAAGCACGAGTTTATGGTTCAGAGATTCAAATCCCAGCAGCCCCATTTTTTTTTTATATTTTTTAAATTCTTTTATCAGTTCATTTTAAATATTCATTAATATTCTTTTCCGCATGTCCACAAAAAGAGGTCCAGCAGAATCAAGTTCAAGTTCAAGAAAAGCTGTTTTCTTTTCCCGGCATAAGCAATGGATGGCTGCAACTACGCTGATAGGGACAATTATCGGCGCAGGAATCCTTGCTCTTCCGTATGTTTTAGCAAAAGCTGGTTTTTTATATGGTTTGATTGCACTGATTATTTTTGGAATCATTTTTTTGTATTTGAATCTCTTCATTGGAGAAATTGTTTTGCGAACAAAAAAGCAGTATCAATTAACGGGATATGCAGAAAAGTATCTTGGTGTGTGGGGAAAGAGACTTATGACTTTTTCTTTTATTTTTGGAATATACGGCGCGCTTATTGCTTATACTATTGGTGAAGGACAAGCATTGCATGCCATTTTTAAGATGGGTTCGCCATTGCTGTGGAGTTTAATTTTCTTTGCAGTTGCACTTTTTATTGTGCATAAAGGGGTTGCTACAACAGGGAAAATTGAATTAGTTTTAGTGACTCTTTTGATAGGGGTTATTTTTCTGATCGGGGTTCTTTCTTTTGATCGTATCCAATTGGGGCATCTAAGCACGAGAAACTTACTTTACTTCTTTTTCCCTTACGGCGCTTTGCTCTTTGCCTACAGCGGTGGTGCATCTGTGCCGGAAATGCAGGAAGTACTGGGAAAAGATAAAAAACTGCTGAAGAAAGCGATTATTTGGGGCACACTCATACCTATTATCGTGTATGTTCTCTTCAGCGCAGTAGTTCTCGGCATTGTGGGGCTAGAACACTTTGAAGCTTTGCAGCCGAATGAACGTATTGCTACGGTGGCTTTAAGTTTTTATGCTTCTCCTTTCCTTGGCACGTTAGCAAATATTGTGGCCGTGCTTACAATGTCTACTTCCTTTCTTACTCTCAGTTTAGCTTTATTGGGCATGTACACTTATGATTATGCTTTTTCTCGCTGGAAAGCTTCTTTGCTTACCTTCCTGATTCCTTTTCTTATTGCATTTTTTAATCTGACAGATTTTATACGGGTAATTGATACTAGTGGGACAGTTGCAGTGGGTTTGGTGGGAATTTTAATAGTACTGATGTACTGGAAAGCAAAACAACAAGGTGAAAGAACTCCTGAATATGCGCTGCCAAAATATTCTTTTTTTGGCGTTTTGTTGATCGTGATGTTTTCTTTAGGGATACTTTATGAGTTGTGGCAGATTTTCAAATTTCTTTTGATTTGAAAAATGGTCCACTATTTTTTAACTACTTTCTACTGACAACTGCCGAAAGATTTATAAAAGAGTGGCTATTTTGTAGTAGTTAATAGATTTTGGGCGTGTTATTTTATTATTACTACTGGTGTTTTATTACTGGGTGTTTTTTGGTAGAGAGAGGATATCATGACAGAAGAAAAAGATTCAAAAAAATTAGCTGAACAACTTGCAAGAGATGCTGCAGAAAGAGATGAAAATGTGAGAAGAAACGCTACTGGAAGTAATAGTGGCGATGCTACTTTTATTACTCATGTAGAACAAGGTAAGCGCGAAGCAGGAGAAAGTCTAAGAACAACTGGAATTCCCGAACCTGAAGGATACGATTCTCATAAGGGCCAAGTAATTGGAATGCCGGAGAAAAGGAAAACTCGAAAAGGATTTTTTGTAGCCCTTGGTTTAGCTGCTTTATTGGGCGGTATTGAATATTGTCACAATCGTTATGACAAAGAAATTGCTGCTTTTAATGTTGGAATCTCTGAGAAAATTTCTCGTTGGTCAAACGGTATTGAAAGTAGGATGAGAGAAGGATATGATGAAGAATATAAAACAGAAGATAAAAAAGAAGTAAGGGAAGCAGTTCAAACTAGAAGAGCAGAGGCAGAAGCAGAATCAGGATTAAGAACATTGGAACCATTACAGGGAACCGTGCCGTACTCTCCAGGACATTTTTCTGAATTGCCAGATTCTTCTGCACTTCTTGGGACTATTGGAACAGCAGAAGCAGATGCAGTTATTGCAGATGGTCAACCCACCGCCATTTATGATGTTCAAGGAAAACCAAATGTTTCTACTTCTCCTTCTCTAACTACACCTAAATCTAAAGACTCAGATAAAGCTTTACAACTTCCTATTTCAACACCTACTTCAAAAGTTACTGCTCAGGGTGTAGAAAAATTAGAAAAAGGAGAAACTCCTATGCAAGAATCAGAAACATCTAGAAAAAATTTAGATAGTCTTCTGGTTGATCATGATGACAATCCAGAAACTCCCAAAATAACTTTAAGAGCATTAATTGATGAATATCAAAGACTGAGAGATTTAAGAGGTCAGATGCTGGGCGGAATTATTGATTCCAATTTAAGAAAAAGAACAGATAATGATGGTACTCTACCTCTTTATTTTTACGTAGAAGCCGCAGTGAAATCGCAGAGTTCTACTACTTTAGCAGCTATTTTTACTTATATCTTAAGAACACAGGCACCGGATATGCAGATGATGACTACTGCATCCTACGAAGATGCCTGTCGGTTAGTGGTAGGAGGTTATGAGACTGATCTCCGTCAATTGGGGGTAAGCAAAAAAGATTTTGGAAATACTATTTACGGCGATTCCGAAGCCGGACTTAAAGGATGTGGAAAATTATTAGCCGCGGCTTATGGTCTTTCCTACCCAGTGCCCATGGGATTTGCATTAGAATTACAGCTCTTGCGTGAAACTTCAGAGAAGCGCGAGGTACAAGAAAAAGGAGGAAAATAAAAATAACTACCCTATGACACTCACCACTACTTTAAGAAACACTTTATTTTATGGAACTCTCTGCTATGGAGCATTTACTGGAGCAACAGCATTAGGTTTTTCTTCTCAGGCATATGCTGACGAGGTTGAGAAAGGTGAAACACAGAAAGATGGAACTCATTTATTTACGTTATCTCCGGAAGAAATGGAGGAGTATAGAAAAAAACAAGTTAAAACTTCAGAACCAGTTATTCCTCCGCTACCTCCTGTTCAAGATATGCCTCTGCAACCAGAAAAACCTCTTTCTTCAGAAATTCCTGCTCCTGCTCTTTCTCCTGTTCCTGCTCCTGTTGAGCAAATTCCTGATTCTCTTGGAAGCCTTACTGATCCGCTTCAAGGCGCGCCAGGATATATCTTACAAGTAAAACTTGTGCCGAAAGATAATGGCTGCCTTATAGAAAGAACTACAGATGGGGCAGTGAATGGTGTATCTAAAGTAACAGCAAATGATACGACAAATGGAACAGCAAATGGAATGGCAAATGAAACCGCAAATAGTACAGTAACGGAAAAAAGTTGTGCTGACACTTCTGTCTTGGAAAAAACTATCAGCGCTCTAAAAGGAGATATTCTCTCTCTGCAAAAAAAAGTTCAAACGTATCTCTCTTCACGCGATCTTACTTTTAGTGTATATGAAGGAATGGAACAAGTAGGCAATCGTAGTAATGGCTTGTTTACTGGGGTCAATGTAACTTTGCATTTTGAAGATTGGATTGCAGCAAGACTGGGCATGAATCTTTCTTATGCCAGAACATCACTTGCTCAAGTAAAAAATGAGAGTAGTTCTGGGATCACTTCATTAGAAGACCATCTGCAAGAACGCTGGAGCCATCATTTGTTGGAGATGGATAGTTCTTATAATTCCCTTGCTTGGGAAGCGGAAGTTCTTCTTGGTTCATTAGACGGAAATACTCTTGGCAGGAAAGGGCTAGAGTTATATGCTCTTTTAGGCGTAAGAGTGCGTCTTGCTCAAGAAAGCCAATTGATTCAAGAAGAACGAACGAGTCAGCTGTTGTATCGCGGTGTTCCGAGGGAACCTTTAAGACATTATAGCACTGAAGTAGAAAAAACTTTGGTTCCTTATTTTGTTCCTACCTTTGGTGGAGGAGTATGTTATCTGCTTGGCGCAGAAAGCGATGCTACTTTTTGCTTTGAAGTAAATTTAGGGATACGCTCTCATGAGCAGGGAACTAGTTTAGAATTGGGAGAAAAAATTGGACTTCGGTTCAAATTTTAGTAAACATTCACAATAATAGGTTTAAAGAATTGAAGTAAAAAAAATTAAAGTAAAAACTGAGGAGTGTGTTTGCGGTGACTATGGAAAATACAAAAAAATGGAACAGCAAAAACAACAGCAAAGAATACCTTATGTTCTTTTATCTTTAGTTATAACTCTAGCTTTTGCTTTTTTAATTCCCAGTGTTTTTGCCGCAAGCAATTTTATGGATAGTTTTTGGACTACGGGAGATGATGCTGAAAATCTTTCTCTTAATCAAGGAGAAAATGCTGGATTATATGTGCATGTGCCTTTTGTTCCTGTGGGGGGTAGTTTTACTTTTGCAGTGAGCGGAGAGAATGATGAAATATCACAATATCTTGTGCGGCCTTCTACCAGAACTGCTCCTGATTCAAGAACGATTCCTATTTCTACTGCTTCTCTTGCAGGAGAATATGAAATTATTGTGCAGGCAGTAAATGCAGGTGGAACAGATGTAGAAACTTTGCAATTAAACGTGAACACTGTACCGCAAATCATTGTTCCTGCAAGTCCGATTGTGGTTGAAGATGGTCAATTAGTTACATTTAATGTTATAGGGACTGATGCTGATAAAGATGCTTTAACACTTGGATTTGCAAGAAGACCTCCCACTGGTGCAGTACTTACTTCACGCTCTTCTGTTGCAGGAAGAATTGAGAAAGAGTTTAGATGGACGCCAGCATATACTAAAGTAGGAACTTACATACTCACTTTTATTGTAGAAGATGAAGATGGTTTTGAAGATACCGCAACAGTAACTATTATCGTAAATCCCCATAATACTGCTCCAGTAGTTACTGGTTTTGGTAATGATTTTGGAGGAACATTGGATGAAAATAATTCTATTTTAGAAGGAGAAACGCTCATTGCGCAAGTGAATGCTTTTGATGCCGATGGCGATCTATTACATTATGAAGTAGAGAGAAAAGTTTGTCTGCGCCTATTGGGATGCGCTTATTATGGTTCTCTTCTTCTTGAAGAAATGAGTTTTAATGAAGAAACAGGAATATTTGTTTTTTCTCCTGGATTTGATTTTGTTACGCATCCTGACTTAGAAAAAACTGTTTATTTGAGATTTCGTGTTTTTGATGGAGAATTTTATTCTGCCTGGGAAGAAATGACTACTCGTGTACTGGATGTCAACCAACGTCCGGTAACTGAACCTGCCACTTTTACTCTTCAGGAAGATGAAGAAATTACATTTATCCTTCCTGCGCACGATGATGATGAAGAAGATGAATTAACCTACGAAATTGGAGGTAGAAGACCGTTGCAAGGAAGATTGAGTAACTTAGATATTCAAACAGGAAGCATAACCTATACTCCAAATGCCAACTATTTTGGCAGGGATGAATTTACTTTTTTTGTAGTTGATGATGCAGGAAGAGGTGGAGATTCAATAAGCGGACAAGGCCTAATCCGGTTAGAAATTGTTGCAGTAAATGATGCTCCGGTATTTGACGTTCCAAATTTTACTTGGGGTGAAGATTTTCCCCTGCAGATGATTAATCTTCACACATATACCTCTGACATTGATACTGCGTCTAATGCCATGGTCTACCGCATTATTAGTCAGAGTAATCCTTCGCTGATGAACTGCGCTTTTAACACCGCTACACCTTTTCGTTTAGAATGCACTTCGCAAGCAAATCAGTATGGAGTAAATACAATCACTTTAAGCGTCAGTGATGGAGAAAATATAATTACAGATAGTTTTACAATCACCGTGAATCCTCTCAACGATCCCGTAACTCTTACTGGGCAAGTTCCTCTCTCCACTCCTGAGGATACTCCTCTCGCACTTACTTTAGCAAATCTTATTGTAGATGATCCTGATAATGAATTTCCTGTTGGCTTTTCATTAACTATTGCCGGCGGACTTAATTATACTGTAAGTGGGGCTACTGAGACCACCATTACTCCTGCGCTTAATTTTAATGGGGTGCTTTCAGTACCTGCAACTTTATTACAAGGAGGCATGGTGCGAGGAGAAATTGTTTTACGAATTGATGTTACTCCTGTGAATGATGCTCCTGTCGCAAGAGATGATACTGTTACTGTAACGGAAGATATTTTAGAACTTATTGATGTTCTTGAAAATGATGGTGATGTAGAGGGTGATGCTATTTTTATTGATGTGGTGGAAGCTCCAATATATGGAACTGCTACTATAGAAACTACTGCGAGTGGAGGGGTTATCAAATACACTCCTCGCGCTAATGATACTAGTGATGACACTTTTAGATATGCAATCAGAGATGCTTTTGGTAGACTGAGCAGAATAGCTACGGTATATGTGTCGATAGAACAGATTAACGATATTCCGCAGTTAAACTTCGTTATACAAACAATTCAAGAAGATTCAGGAGCACATAGTTATAATTTACGAGATTACGCTTCTGATGTGGAAGATATTCCTGAAGAGTTGAGTTTTTTTATCAGTGGGGAATCTGGAAATGACATTATTGATTGTGAAATCGTCGGAGATGGTTTTACTTTGGTTTGTACAACTCAAACAAATCAGAATGGGGAAAATGTTGTAGATATTCGTGTTAATGATAGCGAAGGAGCATTTAGATTTTTCCCAGTGAAATTTATCGTAACTCCTGTAAATGATGCTCCTGTTGCAAGAGATGATGCTGTTGAAGTTACTGAAGATGTTGCGCAAGTTATTTCTGTCCTCGCTAACGATTCTGATATTGATAGTGTGCTTGATGTGGGTTCGGTTGATATTGTCAGAGCTCCTGAATATGGTGCTACTGTTGTACATGCAGATGGCACAGTTACCTACACTCCTGATGTTAACTCACTTACTGCTGATAATTTTTCTTATACCGTAAAAGATG
>JACPNC010000072.1 GCA_016185685.1 Candidatus Woesearchaeota archaeon
TCCATGCAAAAAAATAAGATGAGGCGTATCAAAGACATATTTTACTTTTCCTAATGGATTCTGTCCTCCCGCTGGAACATAATATTTTCCTAGCGTAGAGTCATATGATAATGCCTCGTATTGTTCTGGATACTTTTCTTTCATCTCTTCTAATATTTTCTGGGTGGGATACCAGGCTGGGTAGGTTTGCGCGTAACGAAGTGTAGTTTCCATTTCCGGAGTGTTCCAGTCTTTTTTTCCTACAATCACGCGTTGTTCCAACAAAGTGCATTGTTCTCCTGATTCTATTTGACCTTCTAAGAGGAGAGTATAATTGCTTAAAGAAATAGTCAGTTGAAGATGAGATATTTTTGATTCTAACTCTGCCGTGCACTCTTGAGAATATGCCGGGATGCAAATAGTTTCGGTACAGATTGCCTCCGAAGTATTTTTAGTACTCTTTTGCACATAGATTGGAGGTAATGCTTCCGGTGCAGGCAAACGGGCAAGAGAAAATCCTAAAATAGCTATGGCAATTCTAAGCATGGCAAGGAAAGTAAAGCAAGGAGGTTAATAAATCCTGCCGGAGAAAATATGGTCAAAAATGCAAAGTCAAAAATACTTTTTCAAAATATCTCTATTCTCGGCAGTGTTTCTTTCCTTTCAATAGGTTTTGTCAAATTTAAAAAACTGCTGAAATCCGGTGCAACATCCTTCGCCTCGTTTTTACTTGCTCCCATACTGCTATTACCACTAGTAGGCTGATCATCAAACATGCTCATAAGGGGAGTGGTGTCAGTTCCAGTTGCTGTTTGAGAAGACGAATATGGGGATGAAGGATACGATGACGAAGAATATCCTGATGCAGGTGACTGTCCTTTCTTTTCAAGAACTTCTGCAATGAGGTGGAGAATCTTCTTAAGATCATCATAACTATCCTCTTTTGTATCTATGGTGACTTTCATAGGTATTTAAGTATAATTACTGCCTACTATTTATTTCTGTGTGTAGGCAAGCCCATATATTGATAGTAAACTTCAGCTCCTTGATATACTTTCGGTACTATTTCATCGATCCTACTTT
This sequence comes from Candidatus Woesearchaeota archaeon, assembly GCA_016185685.1. Classification (GTDB taxonomy): domain Archaea; phylum Nanobdellota; class Nanobdellia; order Woesearchaeales; family GW2011-AR9; genus JACPNC01. The sequence goes on from JACPNC010000072.1 coordinate 1,063, forward strand.
TCAATTCATCAGTAAGGTCTTCAAGTGTTCCTTCTTTTGGTGTTAGACGTAATTCTAATACTTTATTCATAACATCATCTCTAAGTCCAATGCCGATTGAGAAATAGAACCCTTCTCTATCTAATAAAATGGTATACTCTTTCTTAAACTCCTCTTTTAATCTGCGAAGTTTTTCTCTATTCATACAACACCTTTTTTAGTAAATTTTTAATCATATCAATAAAGGAAAGTTTAAATACTTTATAATTTTTACTAAAAACCATGGCAAAGAATCATGTTCGTAATAAACCGGACATTTCAGACCTTCTTCAAATTGATGTTCGTCTTCCTTATATAGCTAATGTGGCAAATATTCGAATATTAATGAGCCACATTTGCTATTAGTAATTGTGAACAAATGTTCGAAAATATTTCACAATTACTATACCCCGCAGCTGTTGCTGGTAAGCAACCCCGGAAACTGCAGTTTCCCGTGTGCTGCGATTGGGATTTTTTCTCTTTATCCTTTCATCTGTTTCCCATTCATCAACACCAGTGCTCCTGCAAGTACAACAAATACTGCATTCAACCACAGCGGCACACTCCAGCCGGCAAAAGAGATTTCCCATTGCCACAAAAGCCGAGCAAGATGAGCTGTACCGATAAGAGAAAATAATAAGATATTTACCATTAAAACTGTTTTTAATTTAACCATAAGATTTTACCTCGTTCTTTTTTTTAAATAAATGGTATCTATCTCACTCCCAACATTTTTTCCAACGATTTACTGGCGTTTACTACTTTTCTTTTGTCTAACATATTCTGTTGCAACAACTTCTTCTTGTATTTCTGGAGTTTGGTGTAATGCACTTTCCATACGATACACTTTAATCACTGCTCTTTTTGGATCAAAAATGGTGGTGGGCACGTACAAGCGAAAACGATATTCAGAACATCCATCATCTTCATCATTATTTACGTCTTCCTCATGTACATCTTCATTATTACCTGGTAAAATTTTATTAAGAATGTATCCTCCATACAAACACATACTTGGTTTATCTGGCAAGTGGTTTCCTGCAAGTTCTTTATGGGGTTTTGACATTTATAAAATGATTCTTTTGGAATATAAAAGCTTTACTTCTTTCTTTCCATTTTCCACAACCCTACATCCACTACTTCTACTGGCTTCTTATGAAAACTCTGAGTAGCGGGAAGTCTAAATTCATATTTCCATACACTGGTAATTTCAAATCCAAAATCCTTTGCAACTGCTTCAACAAATTTTTGAGTAGACCATTTATGCATACTATACACCAAAGGAGCAACTGCGAAAGCTTTTTCCAGAAACTTCTTATCTGCATGTTCTATTTTTGTGCCGAAAGGAGGATTTTGCACAACTACTGTAATGCCTGTGCTTTCTGCATCTAAAAGAGTAATATCCTGTAGCACGAATTCGGCTGCACCGATTTCATATTCTTTCTTTAATAGTTCATAATTCTCACGGCAAATTCTTATAATTTTTTCATCTTTATCTAAAAAATAGACTTTTTTTGCGCCAAGCAAAAGAAGTCCAAGACCTAAAATTCCCGGTCCGCAAGCGGCATCTAAAATTACTTTTCCTGCCACTTCGCCACTTTGTGCCATGTGCCAAATCCAATCAACAGCAATCTCCGGTGGAGTGGCATATTGTTCCAGCTCTGCTGAAGGTTTTTCAAAACTTTTCAGCTGACTTAGAATTGCAGTCAAATTGCGTTTGGAAAAAAGCATTTTTTCAACCTAATGAATCTCGATACTTAGTGGATGGGAATACCCTGAATCAAGTGAAGGTGCTTCAGAAATATTTAAGCAATAAGGTAGATTTTCATTTTCTAAATGCTCTAACAACTCAAACAAGGTCTTAATAAATAAACCGTGATTATCTTTTCCAAGATAATGATGTCCA
>JACPNC010000073.1 GCA_016185685.1 Candidatus Woesearchaeota archaeon
AAGTTTTTTTTCTTCTGCATTCAACCCAGAATAATCTCCGGTGTTAATTGCTAAATGCGACCATTCATTATTATCATTTTCCAACCGTAGTTGTGAGATATCAATAACCGTAGTTTCAGACGCGGTAATTGCTTTCCGCGCTTCTTCCGCATCTGGATAATAATTTCCTCCTCCATGCACTAACTGCTCAAAAGCTTCATCAATATGTTTCAGCACCAAATTATCTTTTTCTCTGGTTAATGCAAGCATGGGTTTTCCCCCTTTCAAGAAATACAAAGGACCATCTGCAGTATAGAAACCAACCATTCTTAATGAATTATCTGTAATTCTGGCTTTGGTTATTTCTGCAACGTGAAGCATAGTGCCGGAAACCGTATTTTTGTAGGCATCACGCAGATTTCCTTCAATGTTTTCATAATTTTCATCTCTTACTCTTGTTGGCATGTCTTCTTTCAACTTTACTATTGAAGGAATAATAATTCTCTCTTCTTCCAAACCTTTGCGAGCCGTTTCATACTGCTGAATCATCTGAGCAAGATCAGCAGGCAATTCTGTTTGAGTCATTTCCTGCAATTGCCGATATTGCGGATGCGCTTCTAATTCTCTTCTTGCAGAAGCATAAGCTCCAGATAACCGTTCAATTCTTTCTATAAGATTAAAAGGCGCTGCTTCTAACTTTGGAGCGCATAACTCATATTTTCTCGCTTCTCCATGCAGTAATCCATGTACTTCGTTCATGCTTGCTTTCAAGCCATCGGTAACTCGTGCAACATCTCGCAGAAATTGAATTGCCTGCGTTCCCGCAATCTGATGCTGAGTTAATCCCTGATATGTATGCAAAGTTTGCGCTAAATCTAAGCTTTGTTTCTGAGCAACAGTAACTGCCATTTGAATATCTGTCAAAGATTCTTTTGAGGATGCAAGAACTCCTGTGTAATGTCTTTGCATTATTTCCAGATAAGAAAGCAACTGCTGAGTATGAGCAATACTTTTTCTTGTCGCATTTAATTCTTCTGCAATTATTTTACTGGATTGTTGTGCTCCGTCTTTTCCCATCTCCTCTCTTCTTGCGCTACGCCACTCAGTATCTTTAAGCGCGTCCTGCAGTTTTTTGGCATATATGGGCGCAGAAGCAATATATGTGCTTCTTTCTTGAATTTTTTCTTCCAATTGTTCCAATCCACTGCTGACATCCGCAGTATATCCGGCAATTCCTTCATAGGCTTTGCACAGTTGCTCCATCTGCTCTTGAATTCCTCCCACTGCTTCTTCCAGCCATTCACCTTGCGCCTGTGCCTTGGCAATAGTTTTCCCTGCTTCAATACGCCGCTGCACTTCTGCTTTTCGGGGAGAAATTCTTAATTGCAAAGCGTCAAAAGTTTTTCGCATTAAAGAACGAGGATCTCTCTCTTCAGGAAGTTCGGGAAGAGCATATGAAGAAACAACTGGAGCAAGGTAAGCTCCACTTCTATCTGCTAAAGCAATAACTACCTTTCTCGTATCTTCATCTTCAATCTGTTTTGGTTCAATGATAGGTACAGCGAGATAACTATCAGGACCAACTAAGTGCCCTTCCAAAGTTATCTCAGTATCACTCATTTTATGGTTTAAAATGGCTTGCACTTTATAAATCTTTCTGAGGTTTTGTTACTTTGTAGTGGTTTTAATTCATCCCATATACTTGTATAATTCCCATTATACTTTTTTCCGTTATACTTCTAAGCGCCAAAAGGTTTAAAAAGATAACCTCCGTTATACTTTCCATGATTATACTTAGGTCAAAAGAAGTACAGCGCATACAAGAAAGCAAAAAGTGGCTTCTTGTCTATGGGAGAAGAAAGACCGGCAAAACCTTTTTGCTTCGCAACTTTGTTCATTTTGACGAATATTTTTTTGTCAAAAAAGATCGGGGAATACTTACACAGGAAAGCGCCAGTATCAGTTACGATACCTTTCTTGAATTGTTCAAGCGAGGAATAGCCGATAATAAGAACATCATTGTTGATGAATTTCACCGCTTAGGAGATGATTTTTTTGATCTTCTTCATGCACTTCCGAAAAAAGGGAAAGTCATTCTGGTATCTTCAACCTTGTTTCTTTCCAAAAAGCTCCTTTCAGAAAAGTCGGCGCTTCTTGGCCTTTTTGCAGAAGTGCCAGTTAGTCTGATACATTTAACCGACACGCTGGCATCGGTGCAAAAACTCCGTTTACCCAAGAAAGAGGGGTTAGAATTAGCTCTTCTTTTGCAGGAGCCTATCGCAGTTGATTATGTGGATGAAAAGAAACCAGCAAGGGAACTTTTTGCAGAGATTATTCTTGCATCTCTCAAAACAATTCCTGCGCTGGTTGGCGAGATTTTCAGCGAAGAAGGAAGGGAACTTTCCGCGCGATACGAAGGGATATTACGAGCGATTGCATCACGAAAAGAAAATTCTGGAGAGATTTCCCATTATCTTTTTTCTAAGAACATCCTGAAAAAAGACGACCCTAGTATCATTCAACAATACCTGAATAATCTGCTTTCTTTTGGTCTCATCCGAAGAATAGAACTCTTTGGAAAAAAGAAATTTGTGTATAAGCTCACTTCTCCTTTGATAACTATCTATTATTATCTTGATGAAAAGTACAATTTTTCTGAACAGCAGCTTGAGAAAAAAACTCTGATACCATTCATAGATGAAATTATTCCTCATCTCATTGAAGATGCAGTGAGAAGTTTTCTCGCAGAAAAATATGGTCTTCGGGAAAGTATTATTCAAGAGAAAAATATTGAAATTGATGGCTGCCTTCTTCATTTTCAGAAACCGGAAA
>JACPNC010000008.1 GCA_016185685.1 Candidatus Woesearchaeota archaeon
AAGTGGCTTCGCCCCTTATCAACCCCAGACTTCGTAAAAAATGAAAAAGATACAAATATAGAAAGAAATGAAAGAAGTAAAACTAATCAAAAAATATATATTTAACAAAAAAGATAAAAACGCCGCGGCCCAGATTTGAACTGGGAAACCCTTGCGGGAACACGCTTTCCAGGCGAGCGCAGTTTCCTGAAAAAAAATCTTAATATCTATTATTAAAATTTTTTTAAACCAGGTTGTGCCACCGCGGCGTAAATGTGGAAGTTGATATGATGTGAGTTGCATGATTCTAGCGGGGCGACTGAAGGGTTCTCCTCAGAGGTTCCTTCATGTATGCCACCGCGGCGTAAATGTGAGTTATGATATTTAATTTGTATAAGGGATTCAATAGATTTAATATTCTTTCCATATTTTTATCAGAAAAGTAGTTATTTTTATAAATTCAACGCTTTTTCTCAACAATCTTCACTTTCCCAAGTACCGGTGCATGATCTGAATAATAGTGAGTTAAATCAACATGCGTTTCTTCTAACTTTAATTGTAATGAATCACTTTCTCTCCCTGCAATCAGAATGTAATCAATGGTTTCTTTACTATCGGGAAGATCAGCTTTATGACCTAATTTATCTGGAGATACTGACCCTACAAATGTTCCCTGATAAGAAAATTCACCTTCAGGATTGAAGAGTTCTAATCTAGAATCGTACTGTAAAGTAACGCCTTCGTCATCTAAAATTTTTTGTGCAATTGCCCAACTTTTCTCCCCGAGATATTTACTTTTAGAAAAAGGATATCTTTGGGCACTCAACGGAATAGTATTAAAATCGCCTGCAATAATTGCTGGAGTATGTGCTGCAACATATTTAAAAACTGCTTTAAATTCGCTTTCTCGTTCGTTGCCAAAAAGCATCGTGTCAGAAGAACTTAAGTGTATACAAAAAAGGTGAATTGGTTGATTTTTATAAAAAATTTTAGTATAAAGAATACCCTTTGATCCTACAACCAAATTAGTTACCGTACTCAAGCCCAATTTCTTTTCAGATTCAAGAGAAAGACGTTGAGAATCATAAAATTGACTTCGACCGATAACTGCATTACCATCAGTAAAAGGAAATTGAGCAAGATACTGGTGGGCGAAATTCGGAGCAAAAACATAATTAGGTAATTGGGTATTTTGTGCCAATCTTCTTGGCTGATGTTCTCCAGCAATAAAAGAATTTTCTATCTCTTGAAAAAAAGCTAAGTCAATATTTTCTTGAATAATTAGTTCCTCAAGAGCATGAAGGCTTCCTTCGTTTTTTTTGGGTTCTAGTTGTTTTAAAAAAGGCGAAGCTAGAAAATTAGATACATATACTTCGTGTCCCTGTCCTCTGGCTACATTTGCAGTAAGGATATTTAAAGTGGATTGTTCAAACTGTTTTTGTTCTGTAGCATTATTTTCTTCTATTTTTGGTGTCCGTATACCTATAAGAAAACTAAGTAAAGTTACTGCAGTAGTACAAAGGATACCTTGAACGACTTTTTTTTTGATATTCTTCATATTAGAAACATATAGTGACTTATACTTTTTCCTTAAAACATAAATAAAAGATAAAAGAGTTATATAAACGTTTGGGAAAGAAAATGGATTAAAAAGACCAATTAATAAAGATTAATTTGAATTAAAAATAATGAAAAGTGTTACTTTTTACGATTCTTCTTCATACCCGCAATCCAAACAGGCTTGTATTTTTTTTGCATCTAGTTCGTAAATATCAACATGCGAACTGCCGCATTTTGTACATCGGTTTTTATCTTCCGGTAAGGCGAGGTGAACCATAGGAGTTTATTTTAAATCTAAAAAAGATGGCGGCGAGGGAACTTTCAGACTAAATCCCAATTTTCAAGCACCAAATCCCAAACAAAAGTTAGTTTGGATTTTGGAATTTGTTTGATTGGAATTTATCCTTTGAATCCCCGACCTTCACGTCACTCCGTATTAGTCATAGACTATAAAGTCTCCATGCTCAACGTATATGAGCGTGACGCTATAACCAGGTTAAGCTACGCCGCCAATCTTTCTGAGAAAAAGGCTTTGTTTTTAAAAAAGTATGGGAAATTTTAAGAAATTACTGATTTATCTAAACTTTTCTTTAATCTCTGCTTTGTATAACCTCAATCGAGCTAAGACGTCTTCCAATCCTTCGCAAGGATGACAGACCGCAGAAACTTCTGTAGAAAATGAACGATATGGACGTCTTTGAACATTTTGATCTTTTGTCAAAGTTCTTTCTTTCTCCAAATCTTCTAAATAATACCATAAACGAACTGTGCCTTTACCATGATGACGATAGAAATGTGCTTCACTTACTACCCTGACAAACACGCCCTGATATTCTCCTTGAGGAGTCCGTAAAGTAACCAAGTCTCCAGCAAGAGAGTCAATATATTCTCTATTTATTTCCCTGCGTTGGGCTGTTTCAGGATCCAGCGTGACTGTTGGAAATCTATTAGCTATGCGCAGAATTTTTATGATGGATTTTTCTATGCCAGTACTCATATTTTTTTATCTATTTCTTTCAATTTAAAAAGATTACTTTTTTATTTTTGCTAAAATTAGAAATACATATGATGAATATGTTTAAATTGTTTTAATCGCAATCTTTACTCTCTCTGCAATTCTCTGCATTTCTTCCTGAGAAATATCTTTTACTACATTAATATTAATGGTTCCCCCATGGCCATCATTGGGAAATCGCGGTACGAGCCAGACATGAGCATGTGGAACTTCTTCACCAAGAACTAAAGAAGTAATCCAATCAGTCCCTAAAACTTTTTGTAAGGAGCGTGCAACTTTGCCAACTATTTCATAATATTCACCAATCTGCGGCACATCCCATACCCAGCGAAAATGCTGTTTTGGAATGATTAAAGTATGCCCCGGATTTCTTGGACGGATATCAAGAAAACCGAGAAAATCTTTGTCTTCATACACTTTATAACAAGGTATCTGTCCAGAAGCGATTTTACAAAAAATGCAGTCGTTCATAAATGCCTTGAAAAAGAATTTATTTATAAAGATTGCTGAGTTTATTAGATAAGGCACACAAGAAGTTTATAACGAAAATAACCCCTCAAAAACCGACATCTTTATAAAGCAAAAACGCCACTCAAAGAGATGTATTTATCGTCGACAAATGTAAAAAACAAAAGCTTATTTTTATAACAAAAATGGAACCACTGCCTGAAGTTAAAAATGTGACAGAACAAGCCTATGGGGCTGCCCAGATTCAAGTACTGGAAGGATTAGAAGCAGTTCGCAGACGGCCAGGAATGTACATCGGAGACACCAGTCTTCGCGGGTTACATCATCTGGTCTTTGAAATTGTAGACAACTCTATTGATGAAGCACTTGCAGGGCATTGCACGAAGATTACGGTTATCATACACCCTGATAACTCTGTAAGTGTTATTGATAACGGGAGAGGCATTCCTACAGATATTCATCCTCAGTTAGGTATTCCTGCCGTGCAAGTAGCTTTAACTAAATTACATGCAGGAGGGAAATTTGACAAACAGACATACAAAGTTTCCGGAGGTTTGCATGGGGTTGGTTTAAGCGTAGTTAATGCACTTTCTGTAAAATTAATTATTATTGTAAAACGTAATAGTAAAGTTTACCAGCAAACATATCAGCGGGGAGACCCCATTACTCAGTTAGAAGTAGTTGGAGAAACTACTGAAAGAGGTACAACTGTTACTTTTCTTCCTGATGGAGAAATTTTTCGTGAAACAATTTTTCATTACGACATTCTTGCTCAGCGATTACGCGAATTAGCTTTTTTGAACAAAGGAATTTCTATCACTTTCATTGATGAACGAAGTGCAGATGGAGAACGAAAACAAGAAACTTTCTCATATCAAGGAGGAATTAAAGAATTTGTGGAATATGTAGATAAAAACAAACAACCCCTGCATGAAGTAATTTATTTTCAGAAGAACAAAGACAACGTAGAAGTAGAAATTTCCCTACGTTACAATACGGGATATCAAGAAAATGTGTTTACTTTTGTAAATAATATCAATACTATTGAAGGAGGAACGCATCTGTCTGGATTTAAGACTGCTCTGACTAGAATAGTAAACTCTTTTGCAAAAGATTCAAAAGATGAATTTAAAATTACCGGTGAGGATGTGAAAGAAGGGTTAACCGCAGTTATTTCTGTCAAAGTTCCCGAACCATTATTCGAAGGACAAACAAAAACCAAGTTAGGCAATAGTGAAGTATTTGGCATCGTAAGTTCATTAACTCATGATGAATTAAAAGCTTTTTTAGAATCTCATCCTTCCGTTGGAAAAACCATCGTACAGAAATGTTTTGAGGCTGCGCAAGCTCGGGAAGCGGCACGCAAAGCAAAAGAATTGACACGAAGGAAAGGTGTTCTTGACGGAGCAGGATTGCCGGGAAAACTTGCTGATTGCAGTAATCGTGATCCTAAAAACTGTGAAATATATGTTGTAGAAGGAGACTCTGCCGGTGGCTCGGCCAAGCAAGGCCGCAATCGAGAATTTCAAGCCATTCTTCCACTGAAAGGTAAAATTCTCAACGTAGAAAAGGCGCGTTTGCATAAGATGATGGAAAATAAAGAATTAATTACGCTGATTACTGCATTAGGTACGAATATAGGTGATGAGTTTGATATTTCTAAATTACGCTATGGGAAAGTAATCATCATGACCGATGCAGATGTTGATGGAAGTCATATCATGACACTCATTTTAACTTTTTTCTATCGTTATATGAAACTTTTAGTTGAGCAAGGACACGTGTATGTGGCCATGCCTCCACTGTATCGTGTACAAAAAGGAAAAGCAGTAAAATATGCGTACACAGATGCGGAAAAAGATACGTTTGTTACTGCTTTTGGGGGGATGGACGGAGTGCATATTCAGCGATATAAAGGATTAGGAGAAATGAACCCTTCCCAATTATGGGAAACTACCATGGATCCAACTGTACGAACATTGAAAAAAGTAACTGTAGAAGATGCAGTAGTCGCAGATCAAATTTTTACTTTGTTGATGGGTGAAGAAGTAGAACCCCGCAGAGAGTTTATTGAGAAGCATGCACTTGAAGTGGTTAATTTGGATGTTTAAACGTGGTTAGAGGTGCAGGATATTTGTTTAGGAGGTTATAATGATCAAAAGAGTATTTATTATTCATGGCTGGGACTATAACCCAACAATGCACTGGTATCCTTGGTTGAAAAATGAATTAGAACAAAAAGGATTTGAAGTAATTATTCCAGAGATGCCAAACACAGCAAAACCAGAAATTAATTCTTGGATTTCCTATTTAAAAAAGATTGTTGGCAGGTTAACTGAAGAAACTTATTTTATTGGACATAGTATTGGATGCCAAGCAATAATGAGATTCATAGAAAAAGAAGATTATACAAGTAAACTCGGTAAAGTTATTTTTATTGCTGGGTGGTTTAAATTAAAAAATCTGGAAAATGAAGAGGTTAAAAAGATAGCTGATCCTTGGATTAATACGCCCATTATTTTTAATAAAATAACAGAAAAAATAAATGCATTAACCGTATATTTATCAAGTAATGAACCCTATAATTATGTAAAATATAATAAACTTATTTTTGAAAAAAAACTAAACGCTAAAGTAATTATCTTAAAGAATAAAGGTCATTTTACAGAAGAAGATGGTATTAAAGATTTAACAGAAGTTTTGAAGGAAATTTAACATTGTTAGGTCTAATTACGGGTGCCTTCTACAAAAAGCAAAACTTTCCTGTGTTATCCCGAAACTATTTCCCTACGATAAGTTTTTAAAGAAAAGAAATCTAATTGAAAGAAATGGGGAGCGATATAAATTTTAAAAAAGTATTTTTAATCTCACTTATAATTTCTCTAAGCATTAGCGCTCTCTTAGGAATTATAATTTTTTTGATCGGAAATTTTGGCGAAATTCAGGGTCATATCCTTTTTACAACATTGGCAATTGGAGGATTTAGCCTTACAGGATTATGTTGTGCAACTTTACTCGAAAAAAAGAGATTTTCAGCGTTTGCAATATTTGGAATAATTGTATCAATTTGGGGATTCTTATTCCAAACTTCTTTAATTTGGGAAATAATGGATTTTAGTTCATTTGATAACATTTGGAAAGTTATGATAATCACAATCATTCTTGCATTTTCAACAGCTCACGCCTCATTATTGTTACTTCTAAAGTCTGATAAAAATATTGTCAATGTTTCTCTCGTAACAACCATTTTATTCCTTACTCTTGTTGCTCTGGAACTTGTTATTTTAGTTTTGAGCGAATTTCACAATATTAATAATATGTGGTATAGAATTTTAGGAGTATTCGCAATTTTAGATGTTTTAGGAACAATTGTTACTCCAATACTCCTAAAAGTAGCCTCTTTACACGACAAGAAAAAACATTAAGATAGATTAGATTTCTTTAATATTAAACTAGGGCACCTGCAAATCAAAAAAATAACTGAAGCTATTTTTGGTTATTACTGAAGCGCCTTTTGGCCAAGCCAGCACTTTCCTGGGCTATGCACCTGCTTTCACTGCAAAGATTCATAAATCCTAACTTCTTCCTTCTCTCTATGTATCACTTCACTCTCCCAACATTTCCTCTTGCAGGAAAGAGTGTTCTCGTTCGGGTAGATTATAATGTGCCTTTACATAAAGGAAAAGTTGCTGGAGTAAAACGAAAGCAACTCGAGAACGAAGTGACCCTAGTTGCTGATACGCGAAGAATTCTTGCTACTCTACCTACCTTGCGATATTTGCTTGAGAAGAATTGTAAAATTATTCTTGCTACACACATTGGAAGGCCAGAAGGAAAAATTGTTCCTGAACTTTCCACGCGTTTATTGGTTCCTGCTCTGCAAGAATTATTTCCCCGTAGGAAAATAGTTTGGTTAAATGACTGTATCGGAGAAGAAGTACGTAAAAAAATTTCTGAAGGATCATCAAAAGAAATTTTCTTATTAGAAAATCTGCGTTTTTACAAAGAAGAGGAAAAAAATAATGCTTTTTTTGCTCATGCCCTTGCACATCTTGCTGAGGTGTGCGTAAATGATGCGTTTGCCGTTTCCCACCGTGAACATGCATCCGTGCATGCCCTCACTAAATACCTTCCCTCAGTTGCTGGATTTCTTTTAGAAAAAGAGTTAGGCGAGTTAAGTAAAGCTTTGCATCCAAAAAAACCTGCGGTTTGGATAATGGGTGGAGCAAAATTAAATAAACTGTCTTTAATGTTACAGGCTTTCAAAAAAGCAGACCGTATTCTCGTTGGAGGAGCATTGGCATTTGCTTTTCTCAAAGCACGAGGATTTAGCACTGGAATGTCTAAAACGGACAGAGATTCTGTGCGTCAGGCAAAACGTATTTTGAAAAAAAGTTTCTCTCGCAAAATTGTTTTGCCAAAAGATTTTGTGGTTGCTGATACGTTTTCTTCTACGGCGAAAACACATATTGTCCCTGCCAATAATATTCAAACAAATCAAGTAGGACTTGATATTGGACCAGAAACGATAACTCTGTTTGAAAAATATTTGCGACAGGCAAAAACTATCGTTTGGAATGGGCCGCTGGGGTATTATGAATGGGTTAAATTTGCAGGAGCCACCAAAGCTATTGGGAAATTTATGGGTACGCTTGATTCTACTTATGTTACTTCCATTGCCGGCGGTGGAGAAACGGCAGAAGCATTGGAAAAATTTCATTTAGTACATAATTTTACTCATGTGTCCACGGGAGGGGGAGCAGCATTGGAATTTCTTTCAGGAGAGAAATTGCCGGGAATCACTGCTTTGGAAAAAAATTTTAGAAGGTGGAGTGGAAAAGTTAAAATCAAGTCATAAAAATGCGGGAAAGCACCTCACCTCGGGATAAAGCCACGAGGCTTGAAAAGAGGTGCTTTCTAAACCCCGCATTTTTAGGACACTAGAAGCCATTCATCCCTACGTTAAAACATAGGGCTTTCTGGCTTCTTCGTGTAAGAAGAAATAAGACCTAGATTTTTTTTCTCTCTCTTCTGTTTTTCTTCTTTATTTAGAGAACTTTTCTTTACACTTTTACTTCAACTTCTTTTCCAAATCCCATCTTTACCAAATGCTGAAACAAACCAATCTCTTGGGCACGCTGTTCTTGTAGTTCATTTTGTTGCTCTTCAATTTCTTTCTGTTGATGTTGCAGTTGTGCAACCTGCTTAGAAAAGTGTTCTAATCTATATTGGGCGTCTTCCATTTTTACCAAAGTTCCCTGTTCTTCTGGAGAAGGAGCAATACTTGCACCTTGTTGTTGCAATTCCTGTTGCCGTTGACGTAATTGATGCACATGACCAACATCTGCTTGAGTACATTTTTCAAGAAAAGAAGTAGTTTGCTGTAACGTTACCGGAAGTGCCGTAGAATGCATTTTTTCCATTGGATTTTCTAAGCCCAATGCTTTAACTTGCTGAAGAAGATGAAGTATGGCTAATTGTTCATCATGGAAGAAAGCACTTTCAGGATCCTGAACATATTGATCAACCAGTTTTGGATTGGAAAGTTGTAATTTAAATGCATCTAATACCGGTGTTACTTGAGAAAAGAAACGCACTACTTCATCCTGATGAGCAACAATGCCTTGCTTTAATACTTTACGGTTTTCTTCAAGACGGAGAAACATGCCAAATGAAGGATGTTGTTTCCATTGTTCAAGCTCGGCTGCTTTTTCTTGCTTTTTCTCTTCTACTTGTTGTACTCGTAATTGAAATGCAGTAATTTTTTCTTGTAATCGTTCAAGTGTCTGTGTTGCAGACTCTAATTGCTGGCGTTTTTCTTGTAATAATTCCAATGTTCTAAAACGAGATTGGATGATTTTCTGATCAAATTCTTGTTGATATTTCTCTAATTCCAATAACTCTTTGATGAATGGAGTAAAGATAACCTGCTCTGCTTCTCTTCCATCAGGAAGCAGTACACTATACTCTTTTTCCCCATAGCTATCAAGAAAATTTTTAAGTTCTTTTAGATGACTTCCTAATTCTTTATTGCTATCACTAACTGATTCTATGGTCGGTTTTTCTGGAAAAGTAAGCAAATGTATGAGTGTCTTGATTTCTGTAAAAAAATCACGCATCTCATTATTTATATCTTTACAAAGGTTTTTCCATTCTTCTAATTTTATCTCTAACTGCCAGCGTTTTGCCTGTAATTGCTGAATGTATGAAGCAAGCGCTTCTTCTAATTTAGTTTCAGCGATTATACGTTGTGCCTGTCCCTGAAGCCACGGTTGGAGTTCTTGTAACTGCAGATACTCTTTTTGAGGTGTATTTTCTAGAAGTTTCTTTCCCTGCAAGAGTTTTTCTTTAAGCCATCCCATGGTAATCTTTGAGAAAATAGGGAAAAGGGGTTTTTAATGATTTATGTGCGGGAGGAGATAAGAGAAGCGAGATTGAATGACCATGAGTGGGAGAAATTATTCTGTCGTGTCCTGAGATTATTTAGTAATTGTTTAGCTTTACGAAGCTGAGTACTGGCAAGGCCAAGAGGTGAATGAGGAACTGCAATTGCTTGCACAAAATTATTGTTCGGCTTCTTTGATGAAATAAGAGATACACTTAAGATAAGAATAGCAAGAAGCCGA
>JACPNC010000082.1 GCA_016185685.1 Candidatus Woesearchaeota archaeon
TGCAGAAGCGCTTTCAGGAAAAGTGAAAGCAGAGAAAGTCAGAACTCCTTCCGGCAGAAAAGCAAGAGTGACTGAAGAAGAATCATTTACTGCCGAAGAGCCGCGAGTGAGAACCCCTCCAAGAGCAGGAGCAAGAACAACTGCAGAGCCGGAACCTGAACCAACCATTCCCGTTGAACCTATTATTCTTCCGGATGTTATTTTGTACGATGCCAAAGGCAAAGCGTTTCACAAATATAAGAAAGTCACTGTTTCCGGAGAGTCTATAAAAACAGCAAGCGGCTATGTCATGAAAACTCAGGATGAATGGACTGCGTTTTATGCGGATAAACGGGAGAAAAATATTTCTTTGCCTCTTTTTTATGCAGTTCTGGAACGTCTGGTAGATGAAAAACATCCTGCTTTGGCAGGACTTGCCAAAGATTTAAAAGATTCGTATTTGAGTATGGGAACTAGAATTAATTACGATAAAGATTTTATTATTCATAATTACGGTACTCCTGATGCGGAAACATTCCATTGCCCTCTTCCCGCCAGTGACTGGATGGAAACTGCCAAAGGAACAAAAGCGGGAAAAAATGCTTTCAAAGCCTTTCTGATGGCTAAGGATGTTGATAAAGCAGATGAAGTTTTGCGGAAAGTATGCGGAGTAAAACCTTATCTCTGGACGCCTGATGCAGAAAACAGAAAAGCTGTTCCAGAAAGGGCGGTCTTCGTCTATGCTAATTCAGTTTGGCTTTCCTTGGGTTGCGGCAGCTACCTTGGCGATCACGGCCGTTCTCGCTCGGTGGTGGTGGAGTGAGCCGCGTAGCGGCCGCAAAATTTTTCCAGTAGTTCCACTAGAAATATGGTTCCATAAGAAATTTAAACCAGTTTATTTTTCTTAAAATTCTTCGGTAAAGCCGAAGAGCTTTGCCGGAGCCACACGTCCTTCTCTGAAGACGCTAGAGTAGAAGTGTCATAAAATACCGCTCTGACGTGCGCGAAAGAGCAGTGAAGAAATACAGAGAAGGGCTACTTAGGGGGCGGTCTTCGTCAATGCAAATACAGATAGGCTTAACTTGAATTGCAACAACAACCTTAACAATCACGGCCGTTCTCGCTCAATGACTCCGGAAAGCTTTCTCTCATATGCATAAAACAAATCTACCCTCTCTCTGGGAATCTCTTTGCAGTTCTGATAATCTTCTTTTAGCTTTCAGGAAAGCGAGTAAAGGAAAAACAACCAAAGAGTACGTGGTAGATTTTGAGAAAAATCTTGAAGAAAATATTCAGCTGTTGCAGACAGAACTTCTGATTCATTCCTATCACCCACAGCCATTAAAGACTTTCATCCTTCGCGACCCCAAGACCAGAAAAATCAGCATCTCTGCATTTCGCGATAGGATAGTGCATCATGCTTTATGCAATATCATTGAACCTCTTTTTGAGAAGAGTTTCATTTACGATTCCTATGCAAACAGAAAATGTAAGGGAACACTAAAAGCCGTGCAGAGATTTGAATACTTTGCAAAAAAAGTTTCCAAAAATAATTCCACGCAAAGTTATGTACTAAAAGCAGACATTTACCACTACTTTGAATCTGCTGACCACAAAATACTTCTCAATCTCTTAAAAAGAAGAATAAAAGATGAAAATGTCCTCTGGTTAATCCGCATAATTTTAGCAAACTACTCTACAAAATCAGGTAATGGCATGCCTCTTGGCAATTTAACATCGCAGTTTTTTGCCAATGTGTATCTTCACGACCTTGATTTTTTTGTGAAACACACTCTTCAAGTCCATTATTATCTCCGTTATGTTGATGATTTTGTTCTTTTCCACCCTGAAAAGAAGGTTCTGGAGAAGTGGAAAGAAAAGATAAAGACTTTTACCATTGAAAAACTTAATTTGCAGTTGCATCCTCAGAAGTCACGGATTCTCTCTCTAGAGCAGGGGGTTGATTTTTTAGGATTTAAGATTTTTCCTCATCATCGGCTTCTCAAGAAGAGGAATGTAAGAACATTCCAGCGAAAACTTCTTACTCTCACTACGGCTTACGAACAAAAAGAGGCAGAGTATGATGTAATTTACAATTTTCTTGAAGGGTGGATGGCTTATGCAAAACAAGCAAATACTTACAAAATGAGGCAGAGAATAGCCCAAAAAATTGAACCAAAATTTACTCATGAAATTTCAAGCAAAGAAATATCCCGTGTAGTCAACTATGTAAAATATTAAAAACCCATTCTTCTCTTAGCAAATCTATGTCAAAAATCCATCTCCTTTCCGAGGAAGTAATCAATAAAATCGCTGCAGGAGAGGTAGTAGAAAGACCTGCTTCCGTGGTGAAAGAGTTGGTAGAAAATGCTCTTGATGCTGGCGCTGCAAAGATTATCGTAGAACTGAAAGATTCTGGAAAAGAACTTATTAAAATTACTGACAATGGTTGCGGAATGACTGCAGAAGATGCAGAGAAAGCGCTCTTGCGCCACGCTACCAGCAAAATTAAAGACGCAGACGATCTTTCTGCGCTTGCTACTCTTGGTTTTCGCGGAGAAGCCTTGGCTAGTATTGCTGCTGTTTCACAATTGCAATTAATCACAAAAACTTCTGAGGCTTCTGAGGGATATTCACTGAGTACGGAAGGAGGAAAGATTGTACATTCTACCATTTGCGCAGCTCAGCAAGGCACGAGCATTGAAGTAAAAAACATCTTCTTTAACACTCCAGCAAGAAAGAAATTTCTCAAAACCGATGCCGTTGAGTTACATCATTGTGTAGATGTCGTAACTCGTTGTGCTTTGATTCATCCTAACGTAGCATTCACTTTTATTCATGAAAATAAAATTCTGTTACAAACACCGTCTACTGAAAATTTACAAAACACTCTCGCTGCAGTATATGGGACTTCTGTTGCTAAAGAATTGATACATGTGCAGTACACCAATGGAGAAATTACCATATCTGGTTTTGTTTCTTCTCCGTATCAAGTGAGGAATGATAATTCACAGCAGACTCTTTCTGTAAATCAGCGTTGGGTGAGAAGCGAAGATGTGACTGGAGCAGTCTATCATGCTTACCATTCCCTTCTTTTTGTCAATAAGCATCCCGTGTTTGTGTTGCATCTGGAAATTGATCCAGACAAGATTGATGTTAATGTCCATCCTAATAAGTTAACAATTAAATTCGAGCAGAAAGAATTGGTACAGCAAGTAGTCAAGCAGGCAATTTTAGACGCATTTCAAAAAAATAATCTTTTTCCCACAGCGAAGGATGAGCAAGATGTTCACCAGCTGGCTTTTGGAACGTTTTCTTCTCCTGTTCAAAACAAATCATCTCCCTCTTCTAAGTATTCTTTTGAAGAAAGTACACAAAAAGTCTTCGAGACTGAAGGTAACAATCTTGAAGTTCCTGCAACAGCTTATCTGAAATCAAGTACTTCAGTCGTCAACTTAACTTCTCCCACTGAAGAAAAAAAACTTTTATCCAAACCAGAACTCTACAGTAAACTTCCTCCACTTCGCTTGCTTGGCCAGATCCATAAAACTTTTTTTGTTGCAGAAACCGAAGGTGGATTTGTGATGATTGACCAGCATGCTGCGCATGAACGTGTGGTGTATGAGCAGTTCATGGCTCAGTTCATGACAGAAAAAGTAGCAGTGCAGGAATTATTGCAGGGAGATATTTTAGAGTTATCTCCGGCGCAAAGTGTTTTAGTAGAAAAAAATCTCCCTTTGTTGCAGCAATTTGGTTTTTCTCTGGAAAATTTTGGCATGCATTCTTTTATCGTAAAAACTATTCCTTCAGTTTTGGGAAGAACACAATCTAAAGAGGTTTTGCTGGACATTATTGCTACGCTGCATGAAACAGAAAAAAATTCTCTGGGAAAAGTGCAAGAAGTACAGGAAGAAATTGTTACTCGCATGGCTTGCCGTGCAGCAGTGATGGCTGGTGAGGAGTTAACCAACGAAAGAATGAAAGGAATTTTGGAAGAGTTATCGCACTGTAAATTACCCTACACTTGTCCGCATGGAAGGCCTACCATGATGAAAACTGAAGCGGAAGAATTGGAAAAGAAGTTTAGAAGGAAGTGAGAAAGTTGAGAAAGAAGTTAAGAAGTTGATAAAGAAGTTAAAAATATATCCAGAAACCATCACAAATCTTTTTAAATAAAGCCCATTTCTACTTTATAATGGTTAAAGAATTATCTCCTGCCTTGGTTGACCGAGCTGTAGGTTATGCTTCAGAATTAGAACAGCTTGCAGAACAGCATCGGGAATATCGCGCTCGTGCATCTCTGCCTGAAGTAGTCGCTTCTGCTGAGGATATCCGACAACAGCTTTCTGCTTTTCTGGAACGTTTTACTCAAGAAATTGAAGGAGAGGTAACTCCTTTGCATAAAAAAATCGCTCAAACTGCTGCAGTGATGGCCGCTGCCGGACAGGGCGATGGTGAAATGAGAAATGTTGATTATCTTCAGTACGCTTTACTTTTAACTTTAGAAAGTGAGCAAGGAAGAACCAATGCAGTAAAATTCCAGCAAACAGCACGTTTTCTGTTAGCCCATGCGCCGGAAGGATATGAGCCGATGCGCGTATGCACTATTGGCGATAGCGTTTTTGAAGTGTATTGCGATGCGTCACGGGATAAGGTTATTCTCTTGGAGCAGAAAGGCCGTCTAAAGAAATAGAAAGTAAGAAATGGAAAAATGGAGAAGAAGTTGGTTTGGGAATTTTCACCGGACTTGGAACGTGGATAGGAACTGGTTTATTGATAAATGCAATAGGAACTGGTAGATTTTCTGCTTTTAATTTTTTTGGGAGTTTAGCTGTTGGGATCGCGGCCGGAGTGGTTTCTGGGGTTATTTATGATGGTTTACACTGTGAAAAAGTAAAAAAATTACAACAAGAAGCACTAGAACAAAAAAAATTCCCTCATGAATACATTAAATCAGGAATATATGGGGTATTGGATGCTTTTCCATTCACACAAGATTTTTCTCAAGTGGAAGTAGAAAAAGATGTGCAAGAAAAACAAGATCTTGAACGAAGAAGACAAATAGCAGGATATCAAGAGAAACAGAGAGGATGATTTACGTATTTTTTTTTCTAACCTCTTGAACTATCCACCATTCTCTGCCTATCTTTCTTTATTTTTCTTTCTAATTTCTTTATATCTTCTTCAGCAGGCAAGTTTTCTGGGATCTCCATTTTGTGCAATTAAATAACAAGCGTATCTTGTTAGTTTATATTCTTCTATCTCTTTCGTTGCTCCTTTAGGCATATCTATCGTTTTGGCGGCTCCGACAAAATGATCGTTTATATCCTGAGCTGAATTCTTGCAAGCTTCTTTTGCTTTTTCAATAACACCTTGAAATTTTCTCCACTCAACATATCCCAATAGTTTCTGCAAATCTCTTGCAAACCAAAATTCCACTCCTTCCTCTTGATGGGCATAGTCCTCAAATGTTTTCTGAAGTTTTGTAATTATTTGCCTTTCCATGTTATACTATTTTGTACTCGGTTTTATCATATTTCCCTCCTACTTTAAACATTATAAATATTCTCATTCTTCCCAGTAACCTTTATATCTAAACCCTATTATTTACTCTAATATGGATTTTAAAGACCTCTTATTAATAGAACCCTTGCAACGAGCCGTGAAGGAAGAAGGCTATACTGCTCCTACTCCGATTCAAGAACAAACTATTCCTGCATTATTAGAAGGCAAAGATCTTCTCGGATGTGCTCAGACCGGTACAGGAAAAACCGCTGCTTTTGTACTTCCTATTCTTCAAAAATTGCACTTAGGAAGAAAAATCACTCGGAATCCTCGTGCTCTTATTCTGGCTCCTACCCGAGAATTAGCTGCGCAAATAGGAGAGAGTATTCGCGTGTACGGAAAATATGTGCGCATCAGCAGTGCAGTTATTTTTGGCGGTGTTTCTCAAAATCCTCAAGTGTTTGCATTACATCGGGGAGCAGAGATAGTAGTAGCAACTCCCGGCCGTTTATTAGATCTTATGAATCAAGGCCATGTGCACCTGCAAGATATTGAATTCTTTGTCTTAGATGAAGCAGATAGAATGTTGGATATGGGATTTATTGATGACATAAAAAAAATCATTCAGCGACTACCCAAAAAGCGTCAATCTTTATTTTTCTCTGCTACCTTGGAAGCAAAAGTAGTGGCTTTTGCCAGAACTTTGGTGCATGATCCTGTTCACGTCACTATTACTCCAGAAAAACCTACGGTAGAAAAAATTCAGCAATCAGTCTATTTCGTGCAAAAAGAAAAAAAAGATGCGCTCTTAGTTCATTTACTCTCCCGACCAGAGATGAAGCGGGTAATTATCTTTGCTCAAATGAAACACATCGCTAATAAAGTAGCAGAAATGTTAAATCATTCCGGTATCCGCGCCGATGCTATTCACGGCAATAAGAGTCAAGGTGCTCGTACTGTTTCTTTAGATCGCTTTCGTAGAGGGAGTGTTCGCGTGCTGGTTGCTACAGACATTGCCGCAAGAGGCATTGATGTTGAGGGGATATCACATGTTATTAATTATGAGTTGCCTATGGAACCGGAGACGTATGTGCATCGTATCGGAAGAACTGCGCGCGCTGGCGCAGAAGGACAAGCAATTTCTTTTTGTAGTGCGCATGAACGGCATTCTCTTATTGCGATTGAACGCATGATTCATCAGCAAATTCAGGTTATAAAAGAGCATCCATTCCATTCAGAAAGTGCCATGCATGCTACTGGAGCGGCTCCTTCTGGACAAAGATTCGGCCGTGGTCGTGGCCGCAGAGGTGGAGGAAGAAGAGGCGGCGGAAGAAGAGACGGTGGAAGGGGAGGAGACCGAGAAGGAGGTCGCAGCGGTGGTGGACATGAAGGAAGGAGAAGGTAGGGATTTTTATATTGCTAAATTTTTTAGAGAGAGGTATTATTCTTTTAAGAATATTTTGTTCAATTAAATATTTATATGAACACAAACAATAACTCCAAAAACAGAAGCAATCACTCCAAAAACAGAAGCATTTATAAATAATCGCTACTAAAGCATTACTGCTATGAAACCAGAAGAGAAAATTTACAAAGCGTATTTTGAGAGCAAAAAGAATACGCTTTACTTCAACGAGATAAAAAGAATATCAAAACTAGCAGACAGCTCACTGGCAAATACATTAAGCAAACTTACAAAAAACAATGTATTAACATCAGAAAAAACCAAATCAAATACGTTCTATAAAATAAAAGATAAAAAGCTGTTTGCTTTAAAATTTTCAGAGATAGCAATACAAAAATTTAATGAGTTAAACATTGGAGTAAAAAACCCATTAAAAAACTTCTTAAAAAATATTCCTAGAGAGACTTACACTATAATCCTATTTGGCTCAACATCAAGAAAGGAAGAGCATAAAGAAAGCGATATAGACTTATTAATTATAGCAAGAAAAAAAATAGATTTGAATAATAATAAAAAAGAAGCAGAAATAACTTCAAAACACCCCATATCTCTATTCCAAGCAACAATAGAGCAATTTACGCAAAACAAAGATGACATAATCATACAAGCAAGAAAAACCGGCTTTCCTATATATAAAGAACAAAACTTTTACGAGGTAAGTTTAGATGAATATTGATAAATTATTCTCAGATAAAAAGCAATTAGAAAATGAAATAAGCTTTTTCATAACTAAAAAACATATAAAAAAGATTGACAATAACCCAGAATTAGTAAAATCGCATTTAAAAAAACAAGGCATAATCTTGAATTTTACAAATTAAACAAAGAACATCATAAATTCAATGACTGGCTTATTGTTACTTTATATTATTCATTATATCATTCTGCTTTGGCACTTATCACCAACAAAAAATATTCTTCAAAAAATCATTACGCAACCATTCTTATCTTAATAAAAGAATATTCAATAACAAAAGATGAAGCAATACTATTAAATGAACTTTCCATAAGCAAAGAAGATGCCGAACTCTACACAAACCTTAAAGCAGACAGGCATGATGCAAGTTATGCAACCGATATTAAATTCAATCAAGAAAAAATAAATGATTACGAAAATAAAGTCATGGATTTTATCAACAAAACGGAGGAATTGATATCTGCATGAGTTCTTTGTGGGCTTGGGAGGGCATGCTTCTAAGAAATTTTTAGAGTTTATGAATTTTTGGGGATTTTAGTTATTTCCTAACTCTTTTTCCTCCGCAGCCATTTCAGCCAGTTCTTGAGCTGTTTTGGCAGATTGGTAAACATGAACACTGCAGCGATACCGCAAGGAAGTAACGATAATGAAATGCGGTAAGGCATGGTAAATGGCGTTTTGAGCAGCAGAGCTAACGCTATGGGCAGGAAGATTATTGCCCATAAGAGCTGGCTGAAAGTCAGCCCAAAAATAATCTTCTCTTTGTATTCCAGTTGTTGGGGTATTTCGTAGGACATGAGCGAAAGATTTAAATATAAGTTAATAATTATTAGTTACAACTTAATAAGTAAGCAATACGCTTATGCAACAACTCCTTCAGGAACACAAACTGGAACATTCCCCTACGTTGAACACTGTCCTCATGGTAGAAGATGTTCTCAAAACTATGGATGAAAGCGTGATTACCATCCCTCAACTAAAACTCCGCTTGCCAAGACAAGTGAATCATAATACATTGATGGTCGTTCTTCAATATCTTGAAGATAGCGGAAAAATTGCTATGACACTGAAAGGCATTACATGGATACATAACACCAACCCCAATTTACGAAAAGCGATAGCTGCGGGATTGGAATTATGAAACTGGTGCGCATAAAATTCTCTCCCGAAGCGGAAGAAGTCTACAAATATCTTAATGAACAAGCACCAAAATCAAAAATTGAAAGAAGCATCCTTACAGCTATCCACAAGAAATCTGAGTTTATAGCAAATGTGTTAAGTATCCGAATATTTTTATAACACATTTGCTATTAGTAATTGTGAACAAATGTTCGTGAATATTTCACAATTACTATATTAAAGCCAATCCCCATTATGGTGATCCCATAGCAAAGCGATTAATGCCTGCAGAATATGTTCAGAAATATGAAATCACTAACTTGTTTCGTGTTGAACTTCCTAATTTCTGGAGGATGCTGTATACGCTGACAGATGGAGAAACTGAAATTGAAATTATTGCTTTCGTAATTGACGTGGTTAATCACAAAGAATACGACAAGAAGTTTGGATATCAGTCATAAGAGTTAATTATCCATACACCTTTTTATATTCAAAAACTATTTTCCTTTATCCATTTACAAAATCCGCATTCTTCTGAACTTTTTGGAATTTCCTTCTCTAAAACTTCAAGAGCATTCTTAAATATATTTTCTGCGTTTTTTATAGAAACATCCATTTTTACTAAGTGCTTATGAAATTCAACATTTCCTTCGTGGTGAACCTTGAGGGGATGGTAGAAAAGCAAATACGAATAGTCTTCAGTTTGGTAGCCATTTTTCCTCAGTAAGAAATTGTAAAAATCTAATTGGTCTTTGTAATGGAGGTGAGTATCTTCTTTGACGGGAAATCCTCTTGTTTTGAAATCAAGAACTATAAGTTTCTTGCCTTTCTGAAGTAAAATATCTATCGCTCCTTTCAGAAGATTATCGTTGGCATCTTTCCATTGAATTCCCTTGCGGTTATTTTGCCAGATTTTCAAAAGCTCTTCATCATTAAACAGTTTTATATTCTGCAATTCTTTCTTTAACTCTAACTCTAACTCTAATTCTGGCGGGAGTTTTCCTTCTTTGCGAAAATAGTCAAAATGCTCTTTGAGAACTTTATCCATCCCGCTAGGCAGAGAGGGAAAAATAGTGTCTGGCCGTTTGATGTTCTTGTTATGATGAAGCCAGAAGCAGCGCGGACAATCTTTCAGAAGGCTTAACGATGAAGGGGAAAGTTTGTAGGGCATTTTATGTTAACCTCTTTTGTAGTTTTTTCATCTCGTAAGGTATATTTTGCCGGTGATTAAATTTTAATTTTTTGTAGAACCATTTTCAACTGGTTACATTTTGTAACTGTTTCATTTCAAACTCTCCTCGATTATCTTCTTTTCTGCTTCTGTAATATCATATAGTTAAAAAGATTTTCCATGTCAGATTGTCTAATATCGCCAATATTATTGCACCAACACCAAAAATTGAAGCTAAACCCTTGTGTTTAATACCTGTTATACTCAATTTGTCCATCATCTAAAAACACTATCGCTAAACTCCGAAAAATGTTGGGTTGGCGCTTTCACTTCATCGCTGCCTGCAACTCAAGAACTGACCAATTAGCTGCCTCAGATGTCTTTTCGTACCCGGCTCTGCTGGCTTTATCTGCCACTTCTTTCAACAATTCTAGAATTCTATATCTCTTAATAGCATCATAAACTGTTCTTATACCTCTTGCATACATATACCGCCCACTTTCTGATTCGTCCAATTTTTCATTCACAACAGGAAGCATGCTTTTTACGGTCTCTTTAATACGATATGCAAAAGCATCATCAATATTAAGATGTAATTCTACTAATTCTATTCTTAATTGTTTGGCAGTTGCTTCTAATCCTGCTTCTTTTAAAGATTCCAATTCAACGACGAACTCGTTAGTATACTTTCCCCCCATGAAAGGATAATTAAAATCATCTAATCGACTTCCTAACTGGTCAGCAAAGGATTGATAGTATCCAAAAGAAGTAGAAGATCCAAATGGTTTGGGGCGTTCCTTCCATTGATTTGCCCATATCCCATAAGATCTCAATTTTGTTTTGATTCTATAAAGAGCGCCATTTACTTCATTAAATTGCCTTTGTCCACAATTTTACTAGCAACAGGTCGATCTCCTCTTGAAACTAACCCTACGAATTCATCGTTTTTCTTGCTACAGGCAGTAGAAAGAGCAGTAACTAAAGCTATAATGCGAATAATTTTACCTAACCTTCTTTTTTGTCCAAATAAAGCCATTGGTTAAGTAAATGCGAATTCATTAATAAGTATTTCGGAAGCTAGAAACAGAAATTATAATCCTACTTGCCTCTCACCTGACCGCAGACGGAGAACTTTCCTTACCCAGTCATTCCCGCAAAAAATATCAATCCTAATAACACAAAAAAGAAAACAACCACAAATATCCCTACTCCAAACACTGTCAAAGGCAACACTATCCCTGCCCAAAATGCTCGTGATTTATTAACCGCATGATACTGCGAAAGTCCAACCACGGTAAGACAGATGCTCCAAATCAGGAATGCTAAACTAGGAAATAATAACCAAAAAGTCTGCTGTTGTGTAAGTACTAATGCGAGTAATCCGCTAATTACATTCCACAATAAAGTTGGTGTTGATGCATATACTCCTGCTTTAAATGTATCTAAATATCGTCCTTGTCCTTTACAGATTCTCAAACAGACTTGAGTTAACCAGGCCATAAAAAATCCCATAGCTAACTGCGCAACTACTTCTCCAATAAATACCAGAACAAAAAAAACTGCTGTTAAGGGAAGTGAAAATACTTCAGGTAAAGTCAAAGCTCCCAAAATTGCACTAATAATCATAAACGGCAGGT
Source organism: Candidatus Woesearchaeota archaeon (assembly GCA_016185685.1). Lineage (GTDB taxonomy): Archaea > Nanobdellota > Nanobdellia > Woesearchaeales > GW2011-AR9 > JACPNC01. The sequence continues at coordinate 11,574 of JACPNC010000082.1, forward strand.
AATACAACAATGGCTCACCGTACCCTTCATTTTTCACTGTGGTAAAATATTTTTCTGTATTTCCTAATACTTCAATAATTTTGGAAAAAAAAGTTAATTGGACCTTTTTTTGTGAACTTTTTGCTTGTTGCAACAATTCTTGTTTTTGATAATGAGCTTGCTGAACTACTTTTTTTACCCCTTTTTTTACTTCTTTTTTGGTATTTGTTGTTTTTTGTTTCAAAGTTGTTTCTTGAGCCATATGCCTTTTAAAGAGCGGTTTATTTATAAATATATTCTCTCTTTCAAGCTCATGCAATTCAAATCATTTACGCTGGATCCCTTTCAGGAAGAAGCTATCCAAGCCATTGAACAAAACCATTCAGTTGTCGTATCCGCGCCAACTGGAAGCGGAAAAACACTCATTGCAGATTTTATTATTGACAAACACCGCAACGATCCAAAGCGTATTATGTATACTGCTCCCATTAAAGCCCTTTCCAATCAAAAATTTAAAGATTTCTGCAAAGAATACGGTGCAGAGAACGTGGGCTTAATGACGGGCGACGCAGTCATAAATTCTAATGCAAAAATTATCGTTATGACTACAGAAATTTACCGTAACATGGTTGTTGCGCAGGATTCTGATATACAGAACGTAGCGTACGTTATTTTTGATGAAGTGCATTACATCAACGACATTGAACGCGGATACGTCTGGGAAGAATCCGTCATTTACAGCCCGGAACAAGTGCGTTTTCTTTGTCTTTCTGCCACCATTCCTAACGCGCAGGAATTTAGCAATTGGATTGCTGCAATCAAGAAACATACAGTGCAAACTGTTGTAGCCACAAAAAGAAATGTTCCCCTGCAACATTTATTTTATGATATTGAGTTGGGAATTACAGAATTAGATGCTCTTAAACAGGCAGTTGAAGAAGATAATCTGCGAAATAGGAGATTAAAAAATAAAAGTAGATTCCGTGAACGAGCACCCGAACCTCATCATATTGTTCTTCTTCAAGAATTGGGACCGGATAAATTACCTTGCTTCTTTTTCAGTTTTTCACGTAAAGATTGCCAGCAGAAAGCGCGTGAGTTGGCAAGAGAATCGCTGTTTAAGAAAGACTATTCTTTACTGCAGGCATTTTCAGAAAAATTAAAAGATGCTCCTCCGGACATACAGCGCTTAATGTCTACTAAAATATTGAAAGAAACTTTGCCGCAGGGAATTGCTTTTCATCATGCTGGCCTTCTGCCTATCGTCAAAAATGCGCTGGAAGATCTTTTTGCTCAGGGAAAAATCAAAGTATTGTATACCACAGAAACTTTTGCTGTGGGAATCAACATGCCGGCAAAAACAGTCTGTTTTAACAGTCTGCGCAAATATGATGGACAAAATTTCCGCAACTTGAATACTAAAGAATATTTTCAGATTGCTGGACGTGCAGGAAGACGGGGAATTGATACTATGGGGTATGTCATCAGTATGATTTATCGGCCGACGTTTAAGTATCATGAAGTTAAAGCCATCACTTCTGCAGATACCGAGCCGATAAAATCTCAATTTCGCTTGTCGGTAAATACAGTCTTAAATCTTGTCGCTCAACATACTAAGCCAGAGATTGAACATATTTTGCGTCTCAGCTTTTGGTCGTATCAAAAATTTGGAAATGATTATGATAAAGTGCCGAGTAAAGTTCTTTTAGCGCGGTACGATAATATTATCAAAAAATTACGCAAGCAGGAATTTATTATTGGGGAAGAATTGACTGAGAAAGGAAGATTTTCTGCCAAAGTGTTTGCTGATGAAATTACTATGGGGGAACTTTTTGCTACTGATGTGCAAGATGAACTCGATGAGTACCAAATTCTTCTCACTCTTGCTTGTTTGGCATACGAACCGAGAGAAATGAATGTGTTTAAAAACATCCAGAGAAACGAACAACTCGCCAGCCTCAAGAGTACACTTCTGAAACATGAATCTCTTTCCCACGAAAAGAAATTTTTACATTTAGAAATCATGACCTGTTTACTTCATCCTATTTATTCTGGCAAAAGTTTTTTTGATGTATTGCAGAGTACCAATCTATTAGAGGGAGATCTTATTCGTTTTTTTGCACAACTTTTAGACCGTATCGGACAAATTAAGAAGGCATCCACTAATTATAAGCTGTTAAATAAAATGAATAACTGCAAAGGAATTGTAGAAAAAGCGTTGGAAGGAATTTATTTAGTGGGATAGAAGTTCCTGCGGCGAAATCATCTCTGCAACAATCAGTCTGCTTTGCGCTTCTTTAAGGTATCCACTTACCACATATTGTTTCTGTTGTTCAAGAACAGTTGCCATGCTGGAAAAAAATTCTGCTAATTGTCCGTAGCGAAGACGAGAGAGAGTATATGCGCGATATTTCACTTCTTGCGCTGAAATATCTGATGTTTCAGAAGAAGATGCGCCAGATAAAGAAGAGTTGGTTGACCGTGAAGATGAAGAAAAACAATTTCCCGTAGTTGCAAGATATACGCTGGCATAACGTAAAGCAAGGGAGCGCATGGGTCTTCCTCGGTATCGGTCTTTTTGCGCATGCCTCTGTAATTCTTGGGAAAGCAATTGAAGAAGTAATACTAATGAATGCACTGGAAGTTGAGCATTTTTTTGCGCAAGGTATTCCAAATCTTCCTGCGGCTCTTCAAAGAGTTTCACTTCTTCACCACATAAAATATTTCTTTTCCTAACTCAAATTTTTCAAACTTATAACTCAATCTTTTGCACATCAATTCTATCCATTTCCGTTCAGGAAAATTCATTTCTTTTCCACTCATGGTGATGGTGGGAAAACTTACTACTACTGCTGTTGCAGGAACTGCTGAAATCACATACTCGCTCACTTTATGTCCTTTTCCGCGGTCGAGCACATCAGTCATCTTAAGCAGTAAAGCAACATCTACTTTAGGCAACTTGCGTAGTTCTTCAAATTGCAGCGCATCAAATACCTCTGCTTTTCCATAAAATAAATTTTTTTCTTGGTGTAAAAGATCAAAAAAATCCTGCAAAAGAGTAATTTCATCTGTGCTGAGGTCGTAGGCAAAGTAATTGAGAGGCGGTATCTTTTTTACTGGTACAAGACCTAATGAGAATGGGTGTATTCCTGCTCCCAGATCAATAATTTTTTTGCTTTTTAATTTTTCTTTTGGAGTAATTTCAATATATTTGCTAGTATTGGTTATTTCAAATATTTTTTTCCAGAACTGCTCATACCAACTTAGTCTTTCTTTGGTTGCAGAACTGGTAGCAAGAATTTCCTTAAGAATTTTTTCTCTCTCATTTCCAGACGTATTTTTTATTTTATCCAACAACACTGTCCTCTGTCTGAGATCTTCTGCTTCTCGAAACAAGCCATATGCCCTTCGTAGTTGAGCCCGGACTTCTTTGATTACTTGCTTGTATGCTGCAGATTTTGGATGAAAACTTTGCAGGAGTTGTTGTGCGAGTTTATGGTTTTTTGCAAGTACAGAGAAAAGCCTATCCTGTACAAATGCATCTGCAAGTCCCGCAAGCTCTTTTTTTCTTTTGATATCTTCCGTGAGCTGTGAAAGTTGTTGTGCGGATAGTCCTCTAGATTGTAGAAGCTCTTCTTTATGTCGCATGATGAAAAGGAAAAAGAAAAGGAGTATAAAAATTCTGCGTAATTATTTATCCATTAAGTTATTATATCTCAAGTATTTTTCTAAGTAGTATGTCTTCTCTCACTTCAAATGAACAGGTACTCTTCACTTCCAAAGAACTCACTCTTTTCAAATCCTTAAACACGCCAAGAAAAATCCAAGAGTTTCTTAATCAAATCCCCATTAACTTTGAACCGGAAGGAGATACTTGTCTTTCCCCACGCAGGGTATTAAAAGAAAACCGAGCCCACTGTATTGAAGGCGCAATGCTTGCTGCACTCATACTCAGGATGCATGGGCATAAACCATTACTTGTGGATCTTGAATCCAGCCGAGACGATTTTGATCATGTCATTGCGGTATTTCAACAACATGGCCATTGGGGGGCGATCAGTAAAACCAATCATGCAGTTCTGCGCTATCGCGGCCCCGTGTATAAAACTATTCGTGAATTAGTTCTCTCATATTTTCATGAATATTTTGACAAGAACGGAAAAAAAACTTTACGCAAATACACAGAACCAGTTAACCTCGCTGAATTTGATTATCTTGAATGGATGACTACCGCTGATGAACTGTGGGAGATTGCTGATTATCTGGCTAAGGCAAAGCACTTCTCTTTACTTAACAGAAAACAAATTGCTCTTCTAAAAAAGCCGGATCGGATAGAGATGGACTTTGGAGATGTAGTGGAATGGAAGAAAGAGAAGATTTGAAAGCTGAAATGGGGGAAAAATTAGGAATTTTGAGAGGAGTACCTTTTTCTTTGCGAAACATTTAAATAAGTGAGCTCACTTACTAGGGGAACATGACCAACATTACCCTTTCCATCGCCGATTCAGTTTACCAACGTATGCATCACTACTCTGAGATTAAATGGAGTGAATATGTCCGCAAAATGATTGAAAAAAGATTGAATGCTCTTGATCTTCTTGAAAAAGTGAAAGATAAAGATTCTCTTTTTACCAGGTTTTCTTCGGAGCAGGTGTTAAGAAAAGAATGGGATAATGAAGCAGATGAACGGTGGAATGATGTTTAAACAGGGCGATATCGTTCTTGTTCCTTTTCCTTATTCTGATCTGACCTCTTCAAAACAACGCCCTGCGTTAATTATCTCTAATAAGTATCTTAATAAAACAGAAGATCGTATTTGCTGTCTCATCACCAGCAATTCTTCAGCACAAGGGCTTGAACTAACTTCGAAATGTTTTGCAGAGGGAAAACTTCCTTTTCAAAGTGTGGTAAAACCTCAGCGTATTTTTACTGTGAATGAAAAAATAATTCGGAAAAAATTAGCTACTTGCACTATTGAGTTTCATCGACAAGTTCTTAATCTGTTGCATGAGTATTTGAAACAAGAATAGAAATCTAATTTTTTAAAACTCTTTTAACCCGTCCATACACTTCTTCCGGTGTACCTGCACTATCAACGATTATCAACTTTTTTTTCTTTTTGTAATACTCTGCTACGGGTGCAGTCTGTTTTTTATAGATTTTAAACCGTTCTTTTACAACATCGGGATTATCATCTGCTCGTCTGCTAAGAGGTAAGCCATCAACATTACAAATCCCTTTCTTTTTTGGTGGTAGATATACAAGATGATATCCATGTCCTTTGGGACATTTGCGTCTTCCACTAAGACGCTTCACAACAATTTTTTCTGCAAGGTCTAAGAGTATAATTTTATCCACGGGAAGATCTTGAATATTTTCTGCCTGTTGTACGGTTCTGGGAAACCCATCCAAAATAAAACTTTTTTTATCACCTAATTCTATTTTTACTATCTCAGTAACTAATTGGTTTGGCACTAATTTTCCTTTTTCAATACATTTTTTAATTTCTTTGCCAAGTGAAGTTCCTTTTTCTACTTCTTCTCTTAACACTGCTCCTGCTGAAAGGTGGAACCAGCCAAATTCTTTTTCTAATAGTTCAGAAATAGTCCCTTTTCCACTTCCCGGTGGGCCAAGAATGATGAGTTTCATTGGAGAGAAGGAAAGAAAAGAAGTATAAAAAACTTCTTAACAACATTTAAATATGCCTAAACATTTGTTTTTCTATGGGCTTTATTTTTAAATCCACAGCACAGAAAAGGAAACATTCTGAAGTGCGGCTTAAAAGAACTGCCGCTGCGTATATTCATTATCAAAAAGTATGGCAAAAAAAAGATCTTTCTGAACGCGACAGGAAAATCGTTGAACACCGTCTTCATGAATTGAAAAGAGATGTTGATACAATAGGAGAAAGAATTAAAGAATTGCAAGAAAAAGAGCTTAGAAAAAAAGAGAAAGAAAAGAAATATTTGGTATCTTCTCTTTGAATCAGAAATAATTACTCTTTCTCTTTTTGCTCCTTCGGGAGTAAGCTGATGATATTTTTGTAAAAGCGGTTCAACTCTTCTTTGATAATCATCGTAATATGCTTTCCAATTATTTATGCTTCCCGGGGCGCGAGGATAAATTTTTCCAGAGAGAAAACGTGATTGGTGTTTCTCTTGCAGGGAATGCATTTCTGTATCTATTCTCTTGGCAAGATCTTGTTTTTGTGAAACAACTTGTTTAGGGATACATGCTACTATCAATCCCTGTGTGGAACTTCCTTCAACAGTAATAACTGTTTCAACCAGATATTCGTAAAGAAGGTATTTCATGACCTTTCTTGAGTGAGCGTGTTCTTTATTAATTTTCTTAATAGGTTTTTTAAACTTCTCTCACTTTTTTACCTTCATGGCCCTTAAATTTACTCACCCAGCGCCGGATTTTATTCTTCCTGACCAAAATGGTGCGAATGTCAATCTTTTGCAATTTCGCGGTAAGTGGGTTGTACTTTATTTTTATCCTCGTGATGATACTCCTGGCTGCACGCAGGAAGCAAAAGAATTTACTGCACATCTTCCTGGATTTAAGAAACTCAATGCGGTTGTTCTTGGTGTGAGCAAGGATTCAGTAAGCAGTCATTGTTCATTTCAAAAGAAGCATGGTCTGGAAGTAACTCTTCTCAGCGATGAAAAAGGAGAAATGCTCAAACAGTATGATGTTTGGCAGAATAAAAAATTTATGGGCAGAGAATTCCTTGGAATTGTGAGAACTACTTATCTTATTGACCATCGTGGGATTATTG
>JACPNC010000083.1 GCA_016185685.1 Candidatus Woesearchaeota archaeon
AAACTCTCCACGATGGATTTGAATTACGCGCCTGGGAATGCCAGAAATGCAGCTCGGTGATTTACCATCCTTCAGACTTAAGAGATTATGAAGATTACAAAAAACTCAGAAAACAGAATTTTAACGTCAAGCTAAGATTAGTAGGCAACAGTTTTTGTGTCTCTATTCCTAAAGAAATTATTGATTTTCAAAATGAAATGCTCAATGAACTTGAACAAGAACAAAGACAAATGGAAAGAAAAATTACTCAACTAGTCCGCTTGAATCTGGAAGAACCAGGAAAAATAGGGTTGTTCTTTTTCCAAAAAAGTGAAGATGAAGAAGATGAGGAAGAATTTGACGATGATAAAGAAGATGAAGAATAATTTTACGATGATGAAGATAATGATGATAACAATAATCATGGCAATGAATACTCATAATCTTTAAATAACACCGCTATAACGAGAAAAAAAACAAATACACACGTTACAACAAAGAAAAAAAATATACTTGCAGTGAGAAAAATCACATGGCAGAAACTCAACCACCACAACCACCTCAACCACCTCAACAACCGCCTTTCCTAAAATTAAAAGTAATGGAAGCAGTGCAAGACGATGTCAATAGAGGCATTGTTAAAATAGATTCTACATTCTTAAAACAAATCGGCGTAAATCCAGGAGATTTTGTAGAAATTAAAGGCGAACGCGCTACTGCGGCCATGGTTGACCGTGCCTATCCTGGTGACTTAGGATTAAATCTTATCCGCATGGACGGAAATACACGAAGGAATACCCGAACTTCTATCGGCGAATTGGTAACTGTTAAAAAAGCAGATATAAAGTCAGCAAAAAAAGTGACCCTTGCTCCTGCAACAAAAGGCATCATGATAAAAGCATCTCCTGAATTGTTTAAACAAGGCCTTTTTGGAAAAGCATTGGTAAAAGGCGACCTTGTTTCACTGGGAAGAACAAGAAGAAAAACACATCAGCGCGAATTTGAAGATATTTTTTCCGTAATGCAAACACAACTTGCAGCATTTCCCGCTTTTGGTTTCGGCGACATTAAATTTATGGTCATTGATACTCTACCGAAGAAAGAAATTCTTGTAGTTACTGAAGAAACCGAAGTAGAGTTTAATCCACAGGCGGTTGAATTTAAAGAGGAAGAAGGCGCAAGTTTAGGCATCAATTACGAAGATATCGGCGGGCTGGGAGATGAAATTAAAAAAGTGCGGGAAATGATTGAACTTCCTCTGAAACATCCGGAATTATTTGAACGCTTAGGAATAGAACCCCCAAAAGGAGTTCTTCTCCACGGTCCTCCGGGAACGGGAAAAACCTTACTCGCAAAAGCAGTCGCTTCAGAAACAAATTCCCACTTTATCCTTATTAACGGACCGGAAATCATTAGCAAATTTTACGGTGAATCTGAACAAAATCTTAGAAAGAAATTTGAAGAAGCAGAAAAAAACGCGCCATCCATTATCTTTTTTGATGAGATTGATGCCATTGCCGCTAAGCGGGAAGAAGTCCGCGGCGAAGTAGAAAAACGTGTGGTGGCACAGCTTCTAAGTTTGATGGACGGCTTGATTGACAGAGAGATAGAAATAGGCGTGCCGGATAAAAACGGGAGATTGGACATTTTAAAAATTCATAGCAGAAATATGCCGTTGGCAAAAAATGTAGATCTTAAAGAAATTGCAAAAGTAACCCATGGTTTTGTAGGCGCAGATGTAAGTTCATTAACTAAAGAAGCAGCCATGATTGTATTAAGAAGAATCTTTCCAGACTTAAAAGCAAAAGGTTTTGAAGATGAAGAACGTATTCCTGAAGAAATTCTTGCAAAAATTGAAGTCACTCAAAAAGATTTCCAAGAAGCCTTAAAAATCGTCCGTCCCTCTGCAATGCGGGAAGTTTTAGTAGAAACACCCGATGTCAACTGGAATGATATTGGCGGATTGGAAGAAATCAAATCACAGCTGAAAGAAGCAGTGGAATGGCCATTAAAAAAACCTGAAGTGTTTGAACGCATGGGCATCCGCCCTCCCAGAGGAATCCTATTATACGGCCCACCGGGAACAGGAAAAACCCTCTTAGCAAAAGCAGTGGCAAAAGAAAGTGAAGCAAATTTCATTCTTATCAACGGGCCAAGCCTGTTAAGTAAATGGGTGGGCGAATCAGAAAAAGGATTACGCGATATTTTCCGAAAAGCACGGCAAACTGCACCAACTATTATTTTCTTTGATGAAATTGATGCTTTGTTTCCCCGTCGGTATTCTGGAAGTGACGGCAGTAAAGTAAAAGAAGGGATGGTCAATCAGCTTTTGGCAGAAATGGATGGATTGGAAGGTCTGCAAGACGTGGTAGTTATCGGAGCAACCAACAGACCGGATTTAATTGATCCCGCGCTCCTGCGACCAGGAAGATTTGACCGAATAATCCTCGCTCCCGTGCAAGATGAAGAAGGAAGAAAACGTATCTTGGAAATTTATCTCAAAAAAATGCCTATTGCTTCGGATGTGCTTGCAGAAGAATTGGCAAAACTCACTCAAGGATATGTGGGAGCAGACATTGAAGGTCTTTGTCGTGAAGCAGCCATGGTTGCCTTGCGGGAAAATGACAAAGCCAAAGAAGTCAAAAAAGCGCACTTCAAAAAAGCTCTTGAACAAACTCATCCTTCGGTGGATAAAGAGACGGAAGATTCCTACAAAAAGATACAGGAATATTTTAGTTCCGCTCGCGCACGGCAGTTGAAAGAAGCTAAAAAGCGGGAAGAAAGAGAACGAGAAAGAAATAGTTATGTTGGATAGAAATAATAATAATAATAATAATAATAATAATCCCAACACCAATTCTGAGTACAGGGTCTAGACAAGAGTAAACTATTTAAAGGGGGAGGCTTCTGCACTCTTTATGTTTTGCCACTCATGCGGTTCATTGCTTCGGCCAAAAGATAAAGCCGGAAAGAGAATTCTTGTATGTAGCTGTGGCTTTAGTAAAAGTCTTGATGATGAGAAAAATGCTGAACTACGTGAGACTACCGCGCCAGCTAAAAAGATTGAAGTAATTGAACAAGTAGAGATTCATCCTAAAATAAAAATCACTTGTGAAAAATGTAACAATAAGGTAGCTTATTACTGGACTCAGCAAACCCGTGGCGCAGACGAGCCAGAAACAAGATTTTTTAAATGTACTGCTTGTTCTTATACTTGGCGGGAATATGCTTAAAAAATGGAACCTCAGGAAGTGCTCACTCAACTCAAAAACACTTCACTATTTACAGAATGGAAAAAAGAAAATAAACAAAGTTTTCTTTCCCATTTCTTTTCTCCCATAGATTTTATGAATATACCACAGCAAGAACCTGCATGGGAAATTGGTTTTTTAAATTCGCAGAAGAAAAAAGTGACTGTTTTTTTTCAAAATGACACTGATGGCGAATTCTCCCATCGCGCGCCAGAGAATGTCTTCCAAGAGAAAGACGACATTATAGAAGAACTTATTTTTCATAATGTAAAAATCTCATTTCACCAAGCAATTGAAGCATTTACTTCTCACCTTAAGCAGGAATTTCCTGCAGTTGCAGTAAAACAAGGATTCGTAATTCTACAAAGTTTACAAGGAAATACTCTGTGGAATATCAGTGGAATCACTTCTACTTTTTCAGTAATAAATCTGAAATTACATGCAAAAACAGGAAAAGTTCTGAACTTACAGCAGATTGAAGTAGTGAGAAAGGAAAAAGGAGATGGGAAGGAAAGAAAAGAAGGAAAAAAAAGTTCCTAAACTATCAACTTAAATTACATTTTTCTAAACATCTCTTTCAGTATCTCTTCTCAAGTGCAACAGTCTTTATATATCACCCATTTTGTTATAATTCCTGATAGATGTAGTGCAGTTCCGCGCGGTTCTGTACTTCTCTTTAAAAAAAAATGTTGGGAAGTGTTAAGAAAAGAAGTGTGTGAGAAAAAGAGGTGATTTTTTATTTCAAATAAATTTAGTTAATTATTTTTTGGTATTTTTTTATTTCAAAAAATTTTCATAAAATTCTCTTGCCTGCTGTTGAGAAAAATCGATACTTACCCCTGCATCAAGATACTTCACCGGAACGCCTAATTTCTGAAAGACCACCTGAAATTCTTCACTTTCATACTGCTGTTTGATTTTCAATTGAAAATCTAAATTTTCAAAAATACAATTATCTTGTTTTTCACGTTCTCCTGCTCTTCGAAGAGCTTCCTGCGTATCAACAATAGTAGGAACCAGCAAAAAATCCATGGGATGCTGAATACAAAAAGCATTTCCCGGAATACTCAAAATATTTTCTGCAGAAAAATCTTTTCCTTGATCAAGAGCGCTCTGGCGCTGATATACAATTGAAGTAGAAAAAGACCTACTCTGAAAAACATCTATTCCTTTTTCTAACGCAGGAAGTAGCAATTGCTCATACAGTATTCTTCTATCCAACGCATATGCTTCAGCAACTGCTTCAGGACCATAAAATCTCCCTGTTTTTGCAATCATTTCCTGGCGAAGAAGTCTGCCAACACCCGCAAAAGTTGGCTCTGAAGTATGCAGCACAGTATACGTCCCTTCAATTTCTGTAAGCGAAGGGTGATAATTATGTTCTTTCCAATATTCATGCACATCAAATACCTGCTTGCCAGATGTTTGTGCTTCCTCAAGAAGAGTTTTAAGAAAAACACCTTTACCTACTCCATCAATGCCATCAACCACTACAAATTTTCCCCGAGCCATACCGTATCCCCCCTCACTCAAATTATTTTAGATTCAGAAAATTTCTTCTATTCTAACTATTCTTCCTCATTTCCTTCGTCGTCATCATCTGATTCTTCTTCCTCTTCTAATTTTGAGGCACCATCATCTTTAAAATCATCTTCTTCTGAATCTTCTTTTTCCTGAAGTTGTTCTAACACTGCCAATGCTCCTGCTTCGAATATTCTTTGTGCTTTTTCTTCCTCAGAAAAATTTTTTATTTCTTCTTTCAACTCTTTCCAAATTGCAGGAAAATCTTCAATAGCATGTGAAAGCAAAACTTCTAAAAATTCTTCAGAAAAAACTTCGTCGCTATATGCAACCGATTCTTTATTATTTTTTTCTGGTTCCATTTTTGCTTCACCTCTTGACTAAAGTAACAAACGAATACTTTTCATAATCTTTTCTCAACAATTCTTTCCACTCACTCTTATCGATCTTTGGAAAATAAGCATCACCTTCCACATTCTGATGCACTTCTGTAATCTCTAATCTAGTAGCAAAAGGCATAGCAAGTTCATAAATCTGCTGTCCACCGATAACATAAATTTCTTTTTCACTGTGTACATCTACGGCCTGCAAAGCATCATCTAAAGAATGATATACTTCTGCTCCTTGCTGTTGATAGTTGGATTGATGAGTAAGAATCATGTTTCTTCTCTGAGGCAGAGGACGAAATTTTGCAGGAATAGATTCATATGTTTTTCTTCCCATAATCACTGGATGATGAAGAGTAAGCTCTTTAAAATGTTTCATATCTTCAGGAATTCGCCAAGGAATTCCTCCTGCCTTGCCGATAACTCCATTCTCAGCAACTGCCGCGATAAGGATGAGTTCCATTTATGACTCACCATTTCCCTGAAGTTCTAAATCAATTCCACTCTCAACACCTGCAGCAAGATTTTTTCCTGCAATTTTTGCTTGTTCTTTTGCACGGGAAATTTTATTTCCAGGATCAGTGTAATCCACAAAACCCAAAAAATATTGCGTCCAAGGATCACGTTGTTGTACTGCTTTTGCCATATCCATTACCATACTTCTATAACTAAAATGCCCAGCAGGTTGAGAACGTAGTTCCGTCAGATGCTGAAACTCTCGCAGATTCATTCCCATCATAAAACGAAGGCGATGATTAAATAATGTTGCATATTGAGCTACTTCTTTCAAACCCACATCACGAAGGGCGCCATGAAGGTCTTCCATCTCTGCAACAACATCTTCTACTTCTTTTTCTAAACCAACCGCAGAAATTTCTGGTGGCATGATAAAGCCAAGATTTGTCGTAAGTAATTGTCGTTGCTGAGTAAGCATTCTATGCCGTTCTAAATCACGATATTCTGCAAATCCCCCTACTAAATCAAACAGAAGAGGGTAGCCAGCTTCAACTCCCCGACCAGTACGATCGCGCCTGCTTTGACGGTCTCCACGATAAGCAACTAAGATTTCTGTTTTTTTTTCTTCAGGAAGCTGTTGAACAACTGAAAAGATTTGAGAAAGAGAAACGGACGTATAGGGAAAAAGGCAGGAGGCAAGAGTTTCATCAAGGTGATTCAAGCGAGGAAGAAGAGTTACTTTTTCCGCTGTAGGAATAATTCCGGCAAAAAGCTTTTCTGCAATATCTTTCATATCCTTATTAATTTTTCTTTGCCGCGGATCTGCTTTGTTTCGTTTGATATAGGTAGGAATAACTTTGTTTAATTCATTTTCCAGCAAAACTCCGCGCTCCTGCGCTTCAGAGAGTTCACTGCCCTTTAAACTGCTAAGAAGATGTGTATAAAAACGACCATTCCCAAACACACCCAATTGAGTGAGAGTAGAAGATGGAAGAACACATCTGCCAACATCAAGTGCAGCGCAACGAATGGTGAAATTATAAGCAATACGAAAAGCTTTCCGTTCTTCTTCAGATGAGAGATCTTTTTCAAAAGCAGAAAGCATTTTTCCTTCCCGTTCTACTTGGATAGGAAACTTTTCACGGGGAAGCTCTTGAGCAAAGTAATTTTTCAATTTTTCCACACAGTGAGTATAAACTTTGAAAGCATGATTATTGACTTGTTCATACTTCTCAGAAAATTCTGAAGTAACAATCTCTTTAGGACGAAAATAACGCCATCTTCCCTGCGCATCTTTCTGGTCATACAACACATAACGAGTAGATTGCTCAATCGGCGACCCGCCTATCCTTCTATCTTCTATTTCTTTAGTGAACAATTGAGACACATTTTCTAATCCCACGTGCGTTCCTTCCAGCTCACCAACAGAATCATCACCAAATGCATTCAGTACACGATCCATCAGAGCCGCTCCTTTTTCCTGCGAAGGCTCACCATGTTCATCAAAAAATTCATTCAAAAGAGTGAGCTGAATACCTGATTTTGCACGAGAATATCTCGCTAATGCACCACCAGTAAGTTCCGGAGGCAATCCATGAATCACAAAAGTATCGCCACCAACAGTAGTAAAATACTTGCCCAATTTCTCTTTTACTTCATTTGGAACTTCATCAAGAGAGTTGTAGACCACGCCGCATCACCTTTTTTAAACTGATTCATATAAAATATCTCTTTAATCCCGCTTCCCCATTTATATCCTTTTCTTGTTTCCATCCTCTCCTTTTCAACACAAAAATCCTTTTAAAGGCATTCTCTTTCAAGTAGCCCATGGGTGATTCCACATGCTTATCGGTGTAACTGGAAAATACGCTTCAGGAAAAGATAGCGTTGCAGAATATTTGGTAAAGAAAGGATTCATCCATTATTCTCTTTCTGATGAAATTCGTGAAGAGGCTGCAAAAAGAAAAATCACCATCACTCGGGAAAATCTCATCCATCTAGGCAATGAACTGCGGGAAAAATTCGGTTCAGGAATATTAGCAGAAAAAGTTTTGCTGAAAATACAGGGAGATGCTTTCCAGGAAAAAAGCGCTCAGCAGGAAAGAAATTATGTAATTACTTCTATAAGAAACCCAGAAGAGGTCAAAGTCCTGCAGAAAGAAAAAAATTTTACTCTGATTGCAGTAACTGCCAATATTAAAAAAAGATTCCAGTGGCTGCAGCAGCGTTCACGGGAAGGGGATCCAAAAACATTTCAAGAGCTGGTTGAAAAAGAGAATCAGGAGCAAAGTAACGATCCGGGAAAACAGCAATTGCATACTGTAGAGCGAATGGCAAAAATTATTTTGAAGAATGAGCAAACTTTGGAAGAACTCTACCAGAAAACAGAAAAACTTATTGATGATCTCAAGAAAAAATTTCGCAAGCCAAGACCCAGTTGGGATGTATATTTTCTCAGTATCATGCAGCAAGTTGCCCAGCGCGCTACCTGCGACCGGGGAAAAGCAGGATGTGTAATTGTCCGTGAGAAACAAATTTTATGCACGGGCTACGTTGGCAGTGCCGCAGGTTTAGCGCATTGTGACGATGTAGGACACCAATTTAAAAAAATGGTGCATGAAGACGGTTCTGAATCATCCCATTGCGTGCGCACCATCCATGCAGAACAAAACGCCATCTGCCAGGCAGCAAAACAAGGAATTTCTTTGCAAAAAGCTACCGCATATTGCCGAATGGAACCATGTATCGTCTGCGCGCGCCTGTTAGTGAACTGTGGCATCGTGCGTGTGGTGTGCGAGAAGAGATATCATCGCGCGCAGGAAACCAGAGAATTGTTTAAAGCAGTAGGAATACCACTAGAAGTTGTTAATGATGAAGTAGAGAAGTATGGGAAACAGTGAAAATAAAGTTAATTGCTATTTTTAGTTTAGAGAACTTTGCTTTAAAAATGTTAATTATGAAAAGTTCTCTTTAGAATTTTGAATTTGAGATATTAAGTATGATGTACTGTTCTTACTACATAAAGTCTAAACCAAGAAAGGAAAATTAGAAAAAGACCTAAATCAATTAGAAGTAACCCTGAAGAACTAAGAAGATAAGATTTTTTTATAGGAATAAGGACAATTTGAAGAACAGCTAAAATGAGTACGGCGGTAAACAGCAGACCAGGAATCTTCTTTTTTATTCTCTTTAACAAGTGCATTCCTTCACCCAGAGAAGCAAATACTCGCGCAGAAGAAACAAAAGAAAAATCTGCAAGAAAGAGATACAAAAGAAACCCCAGAAAGAGAAGCGAACTGATAAAATTATGAAAAATAGG
>JACPNC010000084.1 GCA_016185685.1 Candidatus Woesearchaeota archaeon
GGGATAAATTGGTTAAAGGATTTATTTTGGTTGTGTCTAAAGTTAATGACTGCCGGAAGGCATTTTCCGATTCTGTGAAATTGCCGAGGTTTTTGTACTGCACGCCAAGTTCAAAGTATGATTTT
Organism: Candidatus Woesearchaeota archaeon; assembly: GCA_016185685.1. Taxonomy (GTDB): domain Archaea; phylum Nanobdellota; class Nanobdellia; order Woesearchaeales; family GW2011-AR9; genus JACPNC01. Next base: position 126 of record JACPNC010000084.1, read on the forward strand.
GCTAAATCGGTGGTTGATAAAGCATTATCGGAATTGGCAATTTTTTGCTGTGTAAGATGAAGATGCATTTCAGTTTTTTCTTTCAAATCTCCTCGCAGAGCACCATAATGATGCACGCTTAAAGGAAGTGAAGCAACATTCTTCAGAAGATGTTCTGGAATTATTTCATGAACTTTTCCCTGAAATAATATGTTTTTTTTATTTTGAAATAATCTTATTTTTAATGAGGGAAACCATCCTTGCAACCCTTTGGTTATTTGTCCTAGTCCTAAGTTGGGCTGCCATCCTTGCGCAGTGGAATCGTTGCTGTAATTCCTTGTTAAAATTCTAAATCCTTCTACTTCCCAACTATTTGTTGCTTCTTTGATGATTTGATGGTCTTCTGAGGTAATTTCCTCATCCGCATCTAGAATAAGAATCCAATCTCCTGTTGCTTGCTGCAAAGAAAAATTTCTTGCTGCGGCAAAATCATCAATCCATTTAAAATCATAAATTTTGGCGTGATGTTTTTGTGCAATTTCTTTTGTTTTATCAGTACTGCCCGTGTCAATGATTATTATTTCATCGACTATGTTCTGTACTGAGCAGAGGCAGGCATCAAGAAATTTTTCTTCGTTCTTTACGATCATGCATAAAGAAATTTTTGGCTTTTGCAATAGCTTCTGAAAATGTTCTAAAGAAGTATCGCGGAGCACCCATTGGCGTGCATAAGCACCCGTATTTTTTGCAAAACCCCTTTGTGTGCTTACTGCTGTCCGATATCTTTTATTAATCTCTTCAATTATCTCTGAAGAATATTTTCCATAAGGATAACAAAAATGCTGGACTTTTCTTTGTAGTTTCTCTAGGATTTCTTGTTCTGCTGAATCGAGTTCCGGAGTTATTTGGTGGGTTGAAAGTTGAGTCAGATCAGGATGAGAGAAACTATGTGAACCAATTTCAAATCCCTGGCAAGAAAGTTCTTTCACCTCTTCCCAATTCAAAAATGGAGAATACTTTTCTTCTACAGTGATCTCTTGGGGGTTATTAATCCAGTGAGGCACTACAAAAAGAGTTGCGCTAAATCCCAATTCCCGAAGAAGAGGAAGAGCATGGGTAAAAACTCCTTTTCTTCCATCGTCAAAAGTAAGGACAAAGAGTTTTTCAGCTGGGATTTTGGTGTTTGGAGATTGGAATTTTTCTTTCTCTATTTTTTCTTTTAATTCACTCAAAGAAATACTTTTCCATCCATTTTCTTTCAGCCAGCGCATCTGCAGTTCAAATTGCTGAGGAGAAACGCACCAAGGATTTTCCTGTTCTCCGATGTCGTGGTACATTAAAATTGGGATGTTTTCTGGCATTTTTGATACTCAACTCAGTAATGCGACTATGGCCCGAAATGCTTCTGGGTCATGTTCTTTTTTATATTTTTGAGCGAGGATTGTTAAGTCTTGTGGTACTATTTTCACTCCTTTCTTCTCCAGCTCAGGGGATATTCTTCTGAGAAATTCCAGAAACTGGGTAACATTTTTTGGTTTTTCTGTTTCAGTACATCGTTCAAAATCAATCATCCAAGGAAAATTATCTTTATCAATGAGAATATGTTTTATGGGGTGATGCATCTCTTCTTTATTTATTCCTCGTTGATCGAGGATAGAACATTGCTTTAGTATTTCTTGCAGGACAAGAATGATTTCTTTTTTTTCTGCCGTTGTTATCCACTGCATTAATGGAGTGCCTTCTACATATTGGTATGCCAAATATCCTTTTCCAGAAAAAAGATATCTTGGTCCAATGCCGCTTTTATTTAACAGCTGCAGCCATTTAGTTTCATTTTCTATGCGCTCTTCTGCTTGTGATTCGGGATGTTTTATTTTGATGCATACTTTCAGGTATAGTTTTTTTGAGATATGGCTTTTTACAAGTCTGTTTTGGTCTATTACTCCAGTAAATACCTGTCCGCGTTTTCCCTGTGCTAAGTAGCAAAGGTCTTCTATGCCTTTGCGTTCAAGCTCTTGCAAAATGAGAGGTTTTTCTACGAGATAAAGATATAATTCTTCAAAAGCGATCTTTTTTCTTTCCAGCTCACGGAAAGTAAAAAGATGTCGTGTTATAATTTCTTCTACTTTCTTTTTGTTGGTGAGGGAGGAGAAAAGATACAGAATTTTTCCTCCTGGAAAGAGAAATTTCCCCGCTTCGTGAAAAAACTTTTCTGTAAATTCCCAGCCCTTCTTGCCGCCGTAAAGAGAAAGATTTGTGGAATGATCGGTGGAAAGTTTGCTCATCTCTTCATCCTGCGGGAGATAAGGGGGATTGCAGAGAATAACTTCAAATGAACCTTGTATCGCTGAGAACAAGTCACTTTCTATTGGAGTAATTTTACGAAGATGTTCTTCTTTAATTTTTTTTTTAAGAGCAGTAATTGCTTCTGGATTTTTATCTGCAGCAACCACTTCTCGCACTTGGGAAAGGCGTATTGCGCTTAAGGTTAAAATTCCTGAGCCAGTACCCATATCTAAGACTCTTCCTTGAGCAAATTCAGGAATGTGTTTTTGTATAAGGTACGAATCTTCTGCAGGGGGATAAAGAGACATAAGAGAGTGAAAATGAGCTGTATTGAAAAATGTAACGATGAAATTTCCACAAGAGGTTTTATTTTTACAACAAACTGCTTTTTTTCAGAACATAGTTTCTTTATCTTTAAAAATAGACTTTAAAAAATGGCATTTATCATGGAAAAAAGTTTGAGTGACAATTCAGTATACTGGGAAAGTTTTTATGCTAGATATCGTTTTCCAAGTATGAAAGAACTTGGCTTTTCTAATGTCAAAAGAGCAGAATTAGAGATTGTCGGGCAGCCAACAATTTTAAATGGTCTGCGAGAATTAATTAATGATTTTTGGGCAGAGTATTCTGCTGCAACTCCTGGTGCTAAAAGAAACCCTAAATATGGAGTGACAGGTACGGAAAGTATTGAATATGTGGATGGGGTTTTGAAAGTAAGAGCGTTTCAAATGGATTATGCTACTACTGTTTTTAGCAGTGATAGAAGAGGGGAACATTATACTTATTTATTAACAGAATCAGAACGGAATTTTTTGCAGAATAAGCTGGCGACTTTAGGAGTTATTGGAATTACCCAAAATCATTCTGGCAACTATCTTATTGGAACCAAAGCAGGAACGAGAATTACCGGCGGATTAAAAGAGCCCTTGCCCATGGGCATGATTGATCCACATAAAACTCCCAATGGTTTTGATCCATTCATGAGCGGTTTACTTAATGAGTTAAACGAGGAGACTGGTTTATATTTAAGAGATGTAGAAGAGATAAAGCCTACTCATTTTTCTATAGGGATGAGCTACGGAGATTTTGCTTTAATTTCTGATGTCAAATTAAGACCTGGAGCAGAAGAACATGTTAAAATTTCTCAAGAGCATACGGATGCGACGTTTATGGCACCGGATGAAATAAGATCATTAAGCAGATATGTGATGAATCCAGTGTTGGTAGGAAGTTTGACGGCTAAAGGGGTTTACGAATGATATTATTAAAATTCTTTCAAGTTAGACTTTCATTGCGTTATAGTCTAACGACGAAACTCTTTTAAATAAAGCTGATTCTTTCAAGTTCATCGGGCCCGTGGTCTAGCGGTTATCTTCCTGAAAAGGAAACCGTACATGACAACACCCTTACATGCACAGCTTCGCTGGGTGACCAGCATCGCAATGCTGAGCAAGGTGTAGGTCACCGGTTCAAATAAGAAATCTCACATTAATGTGGTATCTCTTAAGAAAGTCCGGTCGGGCCCACTCTTTTTTTTGCTAAAAAGCTAAAGTAGGTTGCAGAGGAACTAGAATGATTGCAGGACAAAAAGTTGTTTGTGTTTCTGGAGGTTTTGATCCTCCGCATTATGGGCATGGCAGATTATTCAAAGAAGCTAAAAAATTAGGTGATAAATTAATTGTAATTTTGAACAACGATAATTGGATACTTAAAAAGAAAGGCAAAGTATTCATGCCACAAGAAGAACGTGCAGAAATGATTTCTGAATTTAGAAGTGTAGATTTAGTATTTGTGACTACTCATCCCCCTGATCCTTCTGATATGTCTGTTTGTGATGCATTAGAGATTCTTCGTCCTTCTATCTTTGCTAATGGAGGGGATAGATTTAGTGACAATACTCCTGAATCAGAAGTATGCAAAAAATATGGTATTGAGATGGTGTTTGGAGTTGGCGGCGGAAAAATTCAATCCAGCAGTTGGCTTATCAAGAAAGCTATAGGCAGTGAAAAAGAAAGAAACCTATAAATACTTCTTTCTCTTTCTTTATCTTATGTTACGCACTAAAAGAATAGATGAAGAGTTTTCATGCACAGAGCCAGATCTTGAAGATTTTCTGGTTCGCAAAACATTAACCCTGTTTCGTGATCAGGAAAGGCTTGGCGAAGTATTGATATTTGCTCATAAGCATCTGCCAGAATGGGCATATTTACAGGCAGAGTTGTATCCTCAAGAATTACCCTCAGACATTTTTTTTGAAAAAGGCCTTGTACGGAGGGAGCATGCTTTCAAGCCCGTACAAACTACTTCTTCACAAAGCTTGCAAGGCATGGTGCTGAGCAAACATAGTGGATTAATTCTCCCCTATGTTGAAAATCATTTTTTGCTACGAGAAGAGGAAATGCCGCTCATTCTTGAGCGTCTTGCATATCAGCAGCAGCATAGGGAAGAATTTGCTGATTATGTTGCAATAGGTTCTTCAGGAACAGGATTTTTGGGATATGATTATCAACCGCTGGGAAAAAAGTTACGGGAAAAAATTTTTCTGAGAAAAGGAAAAGAAGCAGATGAGATAAAAAAAGAAACGGTGAAAAATACTGAATTGAATGAAGAAGATGCAGTGTATAATGGTGAATTATTTCTCCGGAAAAAGATTTTTGACAGTTTTACAATCAGTACGGGGAGGACTTCTTTTATTCTCCAAAAAGAAGGACAAGGGTTGTATTTGAAAGATCAGCAAATAGGGTGTTTAAAGAAAGCGGTGGAGATGTATCAAGAGAGAACTTTTAGCAACTCTTAAAAACCCTTTCTACTTTTCTTAAGCCATGCAAGACCAAATCCTTGATTTGCTGTTAAAACAGGAAGAAGTTACTTGGAAAACTTTACTGTATGATCTTATTGACAGCGAGAAAATGGATCCCTGGGATATTGATTTAACTCTACTTACACAAAAATATCTTCTGGCTGTACGTAAAATGCAGGAGCATGACTTAAAAATTTCTGGCAAAATTCTTTTGGCTGCAGCATTTTTACTAAGGATGAAATCTGCTCATCTGGTGGATAATGACCTTGCTGCTTTGAATCGTATGATGCAAGGGATGGATGATTCCGACGAAGATCTTTTTGATCCGTTGAGCGGTGCGGCTAGTCAGCGCATGAAAGATACTCTTCCGTTAATTCCAAAGAATCCTCAGCCACGGAGCAGGAAAGTTTCTATTCATGATTTAATTACTGCTCTTCAAGAGGCCATGGCTTCAAAAAAGCGCATGCTTGCGCAACAAAAACCGGTGCATTTTCCATTGCCAGAAAGAAAAATGGACATTATGCATATCATACGCGATCTCTATTTGAAAATACAATATTATGCAGGCAAAGATGCGGGAGAGGCGATTACGTTCAGTAAGCTTTTACCTCCTCGTGCAGGAAGAAAAGAAAAAGTGTACACATTTATTCCTCTGCTGCATTTAGAGAATGAACAAAAAGTAGAAACCACCCAAGAAAAGCCATTTGAAGAAATCTTTGTGAAAGTGAAAAAATCTTCTTCATGAAAGTTTGTATTCTCAAGAACAATCTTTTTAAATAAGCATAAAAACCTCTATAAAAAGTGTTCTGAAGGTGTTTGTGTGCAAATAAAAGATACTAAAAAAGATACTAAAAAAATATTAAAAATATCCTGAAAAATACTCAAAATATCATGAAATCCACCAAAAATATTGCTGTTCCTAAGAGAATTGTTGATCAAGTTATTGGTCAAGATGAAGCTGTTACTATTATCAAAAAAGCTGCTTTACAACGACGACATGTGTTATTAATCGGCGAACCCGGTACGGGAAAGTCCATGATGGGTTTAGCTATTGCTGAACTTCTGCCTAAATCGGAACTGAAAGATATTCTTTCGTATCCCAATGTCAACGATGAAAATCTTCCCCTTATTAAAGAAATGCCTGCAGGAAAAGGCAGGGAAGAAGTAAAAAAATATGCTTTTGATACGCAGAAAATTATGAAAAACAATAATTTTCTACTTTTGCTGGCAGTTATAATTACTTTTATTGCACCCTGGTGGGCGAGACATTATTACAAATCAGATTTAATGTTTACTGCTTTCTTTCTTGGGGGAATGCTTTTCTTAGCTGCATTTTCTATTCTACTCAATATGGGCCCAAGAATGCTCATGAAACAAAATAGTTTTATCTCTCCAAAATTAATTGTTGATAATTTTGGGCAGAAACAAGCGCCGTTTCATGATGCTACGGGAAGTCATGCAGGAGCATTATTAGGCGATGTTTTACATGACCCTTTTCAAACAGGTGGACTAGGAACTCCTGCAAATCTTCGAGTAGTTGCAGGTATGATTCACAAAGCACATTTAGGAGTATTATTTGTCGATGAAATTGCTACGCTTGACCCACGCACACAGCAAGAATTGTTAACTGCTTTGCAAGAAAGAAAGTTTCCCATTACCGGACAGTCGGAGAGATCTGCAGGAGCTTTGGTGAGAACTGAGCCAGTTCCCTGTGATTTTATTTTAGTCGCAGCCGGAAATTTGGAAACCATTAAACATATGCATCCTGCATTACGGTCAAGAATTCGCGGATACGGATATGAAGTGTACATGAATGAAACCATGCCTGACACTCCTCAGAATAAACTTAAGATTGCGCGATTTGTTGCTCAGGAAATTAAAAGAGAACAAGGAAAAATTCCTCACTTTTCCTTAGAAGCTATTAATGTTATTATAGAAGAAGCGCGGCGTCGGGCAAATAGAAAAGGACATCTTACTCTGATGTTGCGTGGCTTAGGCGGATTGGTAAGAGCAGCAGGAGATTTAGCAAAAGAAAAAGGCTCGGAGTATGTGATGAAAGAACACGTAGAGGGGGCAAAAATCCTTGCCCGTCCATTAGAACAGCAAATCGCAGATAAATTTATTGAAAGAAAAAAAGAGTATGAAGTGATTGTTACCTCCGGCAAGCAAGTGGGCAGAGTTAATGGTTTAGCGGTTATCGGCGGCGGAATATTAAAGAAACAAAAGATGTATTTGTGCAGTTTTTACAGACCTATGAAGGAGTAGAAGGAGATTCTGCATCCATTGCCGTTGCCACTGCCATTATTTCTGCATTGAAAGATATCCCTATTAAGCAGGAGGTTGCTATGACTGGATCATTATCTGTACGAGGAGAAGTCTTGCCAGTGGGTGGTGTAAGTTCCAAAGTCGAAGCAGCAATTGAAGCAGGAATAAAAATAGTATTGGTTCCTAAAGCAAACTTACAAGATATTGTATTGAGCAAAGAAAAATTGGAGAAGATAGTCATTATTCCCGTAACTTCCATTGAAGAAGTTTTGGAACATGCTTTGGAGTGGAATGGGAAAAGTAAGTTGAAAGAAAAGATATTTAATGGGAATGGGAAGAAAAAAATGAAGAGTTAATAAAAAATCACTTCTTGAAACACTGGGAATTCCACCGCGTGGGGAATTCCTGTGTGCTCAAAATGGGCGGACTCATTTTGACAAATACTAAAATCCAACCGCAATCTTTAAAAAGCACCCCTTAAATAAAGCATCTATGGCACGATCACAACAACGTTCACGAAGAAAAGTATCCGGCGGCTTATATCGAGGCTCCCGTGGAAAACGCAAATTAGAGTTATCTGGCTATCCGGCAATGACTAAGTTGGAAGCAAAAACAGTAAAAAGAGTCGAAAGAGTTCCTGGAGGAAGCAGAAAGATTTCTGTACTTTCCACTAATCATATCAACGTTGCTGATAAAGGCAAAGTTACTAAAACTGAAATGCTTAATGTGGTTGAAAGTCATTCAAATCCACATCTTGTTCGTCGTAATGTGATGGTGAAAGGTTCTGTAGTAGAAACCAAATTAGGTAAAGTGCGTTTAACTTCACGTCCTGGACAGGATGGTGTGGTGAATGGCGTTTTGGTGAAGTAATTTTTAGTTAAGCTTTTTTTAAAAGGAGCAAAAATGTTTAAACAAACTCTTTGCGCATTGGTTACAGCAGTTGGATTATCTTGTTCTGGAATGGCAAATGTTGAACAGGAAACAGAGCCGAAATATGAAACGATTAGCGGGATACCACTAAGCGTGGCTGAATCCTTTGCACAATATGGGGGCTCTATTGCAGTTGTTCTTGATGTTGCAGGAAAAAAAGTACTTGCAGGAAATAGTTGCATGTATACTAGTTTGTGTGCTGATGCCGAAGCATTAATCCTCTCAGAAATTGCTGATGGTGACACTGAAAAGATAACGCTTACAGGGAAATATCAACCTAATGGCGCGTTTATGATGATTACATTAAAAATGAATGGGCATGACCTCAATTTTTGAAATATGTTCTTTTTGAAATACGCTCTCTATGGTTGAAAAACATTTTATTTCGGCGGATCAGCTTCTTCTTGACTCTTATCGTCTTGCCAGAAAAATTCTTGATGCAAATTTCCATCCGAATTTCATAGCCGCCATCTGGCGGGGTGGAACTCCAGTAGGTATTGCCGTGCAGGAATTTTTTAGTTATCAGGGAATTCATTCGGATCATATCCCTATCAGAACACGTCGTTATGATAACCAGAAAATAGGGGTAGCGAATGAATCCATTCAAGTGGACCAATTAGAATATCTCATTGCTCACGCCAACCGTGAAGATCGTCTGCTTTTAGTTGATGATGTCTACGATACTGGTTTGACTCTGAACGAGGTTATTAACGAGCTGAAAAAGCGTTCCAGAGAAAATACTCCTCAGGATATCAGAATTGCTACTCCATATTTTAAGCCGAAAATGCAGAAAGCAGTATTACCTCCTGATTTTTATGTGCAGACTACGGATAAATGGCTTATTTTTCCTCACGAACTTAATGGTCTCACTCTGGAAGAGATTCGTCAGGGAAAAGGAGAAGAGATAGCTAAATCATTAAGTAATTTTTCTAAGTAAATTCTTCTAAATAAATTCTTTAATCTTATCCCCCTGCTTTCTGCATCCAGTTATGCAAATAATCTACTGCTGCGCCTACGACCATCCATGCAGGCAAGAGAGGAAGAAACACGCTTTTTTTACCCAATGCAAGAGGAACATTTTTTGTTGAGGGAAAGGTTTCTTTTATTCGTTGTTCCAAATAAGTGTATACTTCCCTCCATGGAGCTAAATTAATTTTTCCTGAAGAAATGTCTGTTAATCTTCCGCAGGCGTATTCAACTGCACAGACGCCAAGACCAAAAATTGCATAACTACCAAAATTACCTACTGTATGTTCTACATGCGGCTGAATGTATTGCATGTAAGGGGCAGCCATAGTGCCTAGAGCAAACATGATGGGGTAACTAAAGCCATGCAAAGGTTTTTCTTTTCTATTTTGAAATGGAGAAATATACACCACATTCTCTTTTTTTTGTTTTTTTTTCTGTTCCCATGTTAAAGCAGCAGTAAAGCCTACTTCCATGGTGGTGAAAAGTGAACCCATGACTATACTTTCTGTGAGGATATTTTCAAGAGACATCTTCAGTTAAAAAAGTGTTTTATTTAAATGGTTTTCTTTAATTTATGCATTTATTTATCACTTCTAAAAATTGTAAAAGCGATATCTTTATATTTTCTATAAGCTTTACTATTTTCATGCCTACCGCAAAAGAGATGAAGAAACTTTCTCAACAGGTAGTGCTGGCTATCGACTGGGCGGCGGCCGAATATAAGTATCTTGAAGAATTTAAAGAAGAATTGAAAAATATTGAAAGATGGCAGAATATTTCTGAAGAATTACGAGAACTAAAAAAAGCAAGTAAGCTATTGAAATATCTCTGTGGAGCAGAAAGAAGAGCATATTATTTTGAAGAAGAAGTGGAGAGAGAATTGATACAGCTGATTCCTGAATTAGAACTGCTTGGCATTGATTTACAGATTATTACTGGTTTTAGGGATATCGCTTCTCAGCTAGAAATTGAACATAATATGTTAGTAAAATTAACTTCTTGGTATGATTCCTCTTTAATCAAAGTAGAAGAGAGACGTAAGATAGAACATCCAGAAAAAGCAGTAGAAGTACATCAGATGTTCTTACAATTACTGCATCAAATACAACAACAAGTAGATACTGCGGAAAAATGGATTCAGGGATTAGAAGTTGGGTTTAAGAAAGCGCAGCAACTGCTTCCTCAATTGTCTCGAGAACCATTTATAAAATCAGGTCTTAGTATTATCAACCACTATGTAAATTGGTCAACTCCTCTTAGCAGGAAAAATCGTCTTTTTCTTGCTCAATATCCCAGAGAACTGGAGGAGCTATTAAAGTATAATGAGGGATATGGTTTATTTGATAGATGTTTTCCTATTTTAGGGCGGGCAGGGATGCTTAACAAAAAAAGCTGGCCCGCGGTTTATCAGGGCTTACTTACCATTGGTAAAACTGTTAGAAATTGTTCTGTAGACTTATTTTATTATGGTTTTCCTGCCTTAGAAAAAGGAGGCATGATTAATATTCAAGCCTGGCCAAAGGTAGTAGATGGAATTGTTAGAATGACTGAACTGGCGGGGTATGCACCCGGATTTGCATTTGAGCGTGATTTACCTATGTTAGCTAAAGCCAAAGCCATCAATCAAAAATCTTGGCCAATCATTGTAGAAGGTCTAGGGAAGATAGCAGATTATCAAAATGGATTAAATGTAACTACTGGTAACCGTTTTAAAGATCTCCGACCTTTATTTGCTCGTTTTGGCGCGAAATTATTTACTCAATTAATTTTTCCGACATTTGAACGACAACCTAGAATTTTATCATTTATTTGTTTTTTGGATTATGTAGGATTGACAGAAAATATCCGTACTGAAGCAGATATTGAGATGCTTATTATCATTTTAGACCGCTGTGCATTTCGAGCTCATGAATTTTTTAGTTACATAATTCACCGCTGGAAAAATAAAATTCCTTTAGCACGTCAGAAAGCAGAAATTTTAAGATTGATTGAACATCCCCCATCTGATGTTGACATTTTTTGTACAAATGATTTAACAGAT
>JACPNC010000085.1 GCA_016185685.1 Candidatus Woesearchaeota archaeon
CACCTACTCAAAACGACTCCGCGTTTTGGTCGCGACTAGCGTCGCATACCAATACAGAAAACCATTGTTCTCGCTTCAAATCAGGGTCAAGTCCGCCCTACGCTTCGTAAAGCTAAACAATTACCACGAAGAAGAGTGAAAGCCATCTTTTTCATAGAATTATGGGTCATTTAAAATTTTTCTTATTTTGCTTTTTCTTTTTTTCTTGCTTGCTGTTTGCGTGCTAGTCTTTCTTCAGCTATTTTTCTGTCTTTTTCTGTCTTTTTCTGTCTTTTTCTTTTTCTCTATCTAAAATTATTGTAGCTTCCTCTAAACTTAATTCTGTTCGTACTTGTTGTTTTTCAATTTCTTTAGTGATTTCTTTTTGATGATTTTTTCCTTTTATGGCGCCTTTACATACGGTCAAAAAACCAGTTCCTGTGCTTATTTGGAAAGCAAGCATTTGGCTGAATTGTGTTCCAAAGAGCAGGTCTACGGCTCCAGTAGTCAGGGTGTAAAAACCTCCCATTGCAAAGTTTTCAAAAATAATGTTAAGCAATGGCTTTTCTCTAAAAAGTATATTTGAAGAAACCCTCTCAATATAGGACATTTTAAATTCCTCCGGTGTTTGTATAATGTATTTTACCATGCCGTATGCTTGAAATGGTGCATTTGCAATAATTCCTAAGAGTGCTCCTTGTTGTGCTCCTTCAACTGCATTATATCGCTCTTTTGCTCAGCATGCGCGAAAATCGTTGTACATTCTTGGCTGGCATATGTATCAAGTCAGAGAAAAATATGAATGGCTCCGGATTTTACAACAGTTGGTAAAGAAAGGGGTAGACGTGCGTATCCTACTCATTGGCACATCAGAACATAAACGCGAGACTGAGATGATTCAAGCGTATCAAAAAGCAGGAATCCGTATGAGATATGTTCCTTTGGAAAATTTTTCCTTAGTTATCCGTGACGGGCAGGAATGCAAAATTACGCTTAAAGCACGTGATTTGTTGGAGAAAGTGAATGTACATATCCAAGATAATGATTTAGCTACTGCGATGCAAAGTTATTTTTTAATGACTTGGGAGAAAGCAGGGAAGGTGTAAAAGAAGTGCAAGGGGATTAAAGTGAATATCAAACTCTTTCTTCCACAACCTTTTAAAACCCTCTCTTTGCCAAGACTTCTATGTTTGCATTTGGCCACCTTATTGGTGCATGGATTTTAGGAAAAGCATACGAGAAACTCTCAAAAACTTTCTGTCAAGAAAGTTCGGAACGGAGTGACAGAAAAATTCTGAGTGATTATGCGTGGTTCTTTCTTCTTTTTGGCGCTTTACTGCCGGATATTGATTTTCTTCTTGACTGGACTTTAGGAACGGATCTGCATAGAACATTCACGCACAGTTTATTGTTTCTTGTCTTTGTTCCAGTAATTCTCTTATGCGTACTTTCAATCTTAAAAAATCTTCCAAATGTTGCATCTTTGTTTCAGCAACGAGAAGAACTTGCTTTTGCCATGGCTTTAGGTATTCTTAGCCATTTTATTCTTGACATGATTCTCTCAAATGGCATACCTCTTTTCTGGCCGAATTTACTTCATTTTTCTTTTAGTCACATTATTTTTTTTGACCCAACCACTCCTTCTTTTTTAAACAGTTCTTATGAGTCATTACGTGATTCTTTGAAAAGGACAATTATAGACATGGCTTTAGGTACGGGATGGATATTTTATTTGTGGTGGAAGAAAAAAGTAAAGTTCTGAATTGTGTTTATTTTATTTATCTCATAGACCTCACCGTAATTGTTTAGCTTTACGAAGCTGAGTACTGGCAAGGCCAAGAGGTGAATGAGGAACTGCAATTGCTTGCACAAAATTATTGTTCCGGCTTCTTTGATGAAATAAGAGATACACTTAAGATAAGAATAGCAAGAAGCCGACCGAATGAACGGCCAGTCAGTACTCAGCCCTAAGAAGCAGCACCGTCTTTTCGCTTCCGTTGTAATCATCGATGGGCTAAACAATTACACCTCACCGCCAACTTTATATAGTCTTTTACTTTCACTTCTGGATATGCCAGAGCTAAACATTTCCGGTGACCGCTTAGTACTTATTGAAGGCACACCGGCCCGTGTCAAGTATAAAGATATTTTTGACTTGAAAGGATTTTACGAATCTCTCTATTGGTGGTTGTCCGAGCAAGGGTGGAAAGATGCAATTGATGGCGATCAATTTGTAGATCATTTTGAGACGTACTACGGCGAACGGATTAGTCTTAATGGAATGAAAGAAATCTGGATTCAATGGCGTCTTTTTAAAAAACCTCCTCAGGCGCCTTTTATTGGATACTACTTGGATTTAGACTGGCATATCATCGGTCTGGAAAACACCGAAGTCATTCGTGGGGGGCATAAAATAAAAACCAATAAAGGGGAAATGGAAATTACTATTCGCGCATTTCTAGATAAGCAATATCAAAAAGAATTTCAAAAACAATCTATACTTAAAGACATTGAAAAACTTTTTACTAACCGAGTCTACAAAAAAGAATTAGAAATGCGTAAAAAAGAATTGTATCAGGAAGTGTATGTTTTACAGAATTTTCTAAAGCAATGGTTCAAATTAAAACGATATATGCCTTATGAAGAAGTGAAATCATTCTATCCTTCCACTGCATATCCCAGTCATTTGAAAGAAGGATAGAAAACTGAGTGGTCCAATATTTTTTAAACGTGAGAAATTCCTCCGGTCAATAGACCGGCGGTCCGCCCGCCTCATTTTGACAATTTGATTCTATATTCTACCTGCTCACTAATGCTTTTTTTACTGTTCTTAAAGCGCGTCGTCCATCTCTTTTTGCAAGAGCAAAGTTTTCTTTCAGCAAATCAAATTTTCTTTCAAATAAAGCTACTCCATGATCTAAGATGACCATTCGTGGTTTTCTTAAACTTACTAGAAAATCTTTAATTTCTTCGCATCGCGCTTCCACCCCTGCCAAAGCAGTTATAAATTCATCCACCTTTTTCATTTCTACTTTTTCATTGTCAACAATTTTCAATGCCATTTCTTCACCTCTTTTTTTCTATTTTTTTGAATATTTTTTGCTATCTATCCACCAATCCCTTTCGGCAATTTACCTTTCATATTCTTCATCAGTTTGCCGATATCCTGTTCACCTTTAAACATTTTCATCATTTTCTTGCTCTGCTTATATTGTTTTAACAACTCCCGTACTTCGCCTATAGATACTCCTGCACCTGCAGCAATTCTATCTACTCTTTCAGCAGAAATGATTTCCGGATCTTCCAATTCTGCTTTAGTCATAGAACTCATCGCGTATTTCCATTTTTCTAATTTACCTTCTTGTACTTGCAGCATATCTTTTGGCAGCTGTAATGATCTCATGCCTGGAATCATCTCCATTAATTTTCCAAAAGAACCCATTTGTTTTAATGCTTTCATCTGCTCGTATAAATCAATGAGGTTAAAATCTCCTTTAAGAAATTTATCTTTCATTTCTTCCGCTGATTCTTCAGAAATAACTTCTTTGGCTTTTTCTAGCAGTCCTTCTAAATCTCCCATGCCAATCA
>JACPNC010000074.1 GCA_016185685.1 Candidatus Woesearchaeota archaeon
TGAATTGTCAAAAGTAAAAATATTGACGTCGCATTGGTCTCCTGCATTTCCAAAGGTATAACTTTCTTCCAGTTCTCCGTCAGGAAATTCCTGAATGAGTTTGGTGTACATGAAATCTGGCTTAGTTGTGGGATGAAAAGCAATTTCATATATTTGTCTCTGACCTAGTTCATACTCTTTAGTATGAGGCATCAAGAGGTTAATTATTTGCAGAGCTTCTACTTGCTGTACTACCTGTTCTATCACATTGACGAAATTTTGCTGCGCTTCTTTATGCGGTGGATCAAGAAGAGTATCATGTTTTACTTTCTCCCGCCGATGCAGGCGTTTTAAACTCACAAAAGCAGCAAGAGGGTCTTCTTTCAGCTTTTTAGAAATTATCTTTTGAAATTCAGCATAACTACTGCGAATATATCGCTCATGAAATGGGTCTAAGATTATTTTTTGATAGTTGTACCGTTCTTCCTGATTGAGTCTTCTGCAGAGCACAGCAAGTTCATTCAGAAATTTTGTCTGACTGTAATCATATTCATATTCCCTGAGTTGGGAGATGATAATGGCGGTAACTCCGCTGATAGTTTGCAGGAGGTCAATTACTTTACTCATACACATTTCACTATATTCAATGGAAGGCAGAAAAGTACATTTTTCTGCAGAAATTTTGAGAATTTTATTTTCTCCTTCATGGTATGTTTCGTAGGAAAAACAGGTTCTGTTACTTCGTTCCGAACTTTCCTGCTGGAAAGTTTTAGAGTTGCCTTCTGAATTATCCTGTGATGAAGTTTTAGAGTTGTTTGACACCATCTTTTACTGAACAAAAGAAGAAGGAGTTTATTATGTTTACTGTTTAGAGAAATAATTTCTTTTACTTTCTTTTCTTTTTTCTCATTATATTTTTCTTTTTAGAGGAGTTCTTTTTTCCTTTCTGCTTTTTTGCTTTGGCAAGTCTCAGCAGTTTTTTTACTTTAGAAAATTTACCTTTCTTACTCGCAGAACGAGATTTTTTTCCTCTTTTTTTTACCATTTCTATCACCACTGATTACTTCTACTTGTTATTTACTAATTACCTACTATTCACTTATTATTTTTTATTCTCTTTCTTCTTACGACTTTTGACTTATTGCTTTTTTTCTTACTTCTAACCACTGGACTCAGTGTAAGAGTGCCATAAACGCACTGCCCATAACAAACTTAACCTTTTGGCTGGTTTTAATGGTGATCTCTTACGCTTCAAAGTCAAGCTTACTCATATGCAGGTTGCGTACGGTGAGTTATAGTCCAGACACCGTAGTACTGGTGAGCATATGACAGAGGCTGCTTTGGTAGCATCCTTTTCAGGACAACTGAACTGTCCGGGTTTATCAGGGTAGCAAGAATGTAATTCTCCTATTTATACTTATCTTGCTACTTTAAAGTGCTCCCATACATTTATTACATCCTTTTATTTTATGCTTTCTATGCCTGCTCCACCACAACCGGAACAACCTGTTGATCTTGCAAAGCTGTATGTCTGGATTAAAGGAGTAGAAAGTAAAGTGAATACTCTTGTTCGTGAAGTTGAAGTTGTTAAAAATGATTTGATGAAGAAACAACAGGAAATTAAAAAAGATTCAAAGACATTGGGTGAAGAATTACTTGATTTACGAAGAGAACAGGAGAAGTCATTGCAAAAGATGGATCTGGTCATTAAAGAACTTAAAAAGACTGCAGGTGCGGAAGAAGTTATAACTCTTAAAAAATATTTAGATTTATGGAATCCGCTTCATTTTGTTACTCAGCGTGATGTGGAACGATTAGTTGAGCAAAAATTACAACAGAAGCTGAGTGAGGAAGAAAAACTTCAATCTCTTGCAGAGGAAGAAGTGGAAAGAGAAAGACATAAAAATGAAAAGAACCTTCCTTATGAAAAACATCTTCCGTTTATGTAAAAAAAAGATAAAAAAGAGGTATATATAGAATGGCTTCATTATCTGATGCAATATTAGAATTGCGCGGTCAGGGACTTCCTGATACTTTAGTAGTACAAGAACTTGTAAACCAAGGATATCCTCAAGAGCAAGTGCAAGCAGCTTTGGCTGGTTTTGATGCGCAGGATGAATCTTCTATACCTTCTCCTCCAGGAAGCGCAGGCAGTGGGGGTTACGGCGGCGGGTACGGCGGAAGTTATCCTAGTCAACCTTCTTATGGTGTGCCTAGCTCTCCTTCTGCAGGCGGAATGAGTGGTATGGGTGGCAGAGGAGATAGCGGAATTGGAGATGGAAATATTTATGAGCGTATTGAAGAAATAACAGAAAATATTATTGACGAGAAATGGGAAGAATTGTTAGCAGAAGTGCGTAAAATCGTATCCTGGAAAGAAAAAGTTGAAGAGAAACAGGCGAAGTTAGCGAATGATGTTGAAAAATTGAAAGAAGATTTTGATGTTTTACATCAAGGCGTCTTAGGGAAATTAGAGGATTACGATGATCGCATGCAGGATGTAGGAACGGAATTGAAAGCAGTAGGTAAAGTGTTTAAGGATGTGATTCCTGAATTTGTGCAGAATGTGAAAGATCTTTCTAGTTTGAAGAGTGAGTGGAAAGGGGAATTGAAAGGAAAGAATTGAAGTGGTAGTGGGTTTTAGGTTATTTTTACTTCTTATTTTTTTCTATAAGCTCTAAAATGGTATTTACTGTTTTTTCTGGGATTCTATGGGTATTATCTATTTTAAACTCATTTTTAAGATTTTTTCTTTTAATAATCTTATTATTCCAAGATACTGCTGTTTTAACATCTTTGAATCCAGAATCTCTTTCTCCAAGAACTCGGTTTTTTAATTCTTCATCATCTTTAATTATCAAACTGATAATTACATAATTGTATTTTAAGAATTTTTTATGAATTTGTTCAATACGAAAATCTTGTAAATCATTTACGATAATGTTTTTGTATCCATGCTTCACATAATTCGTCAAAATGAAGAATAAATTTTCAAAAGACATTTGCTCTTCTTTTTTATTTGCATTCTTCCATTCTTTATCGAGATGAAATTCTCTTATCCATCCAAAGTCTATCAGTGGCGTATTCTTTAGCTTAGTTTTTAATAGATTAGAAATTGTTGTTTTTCCACTTCCAGGTGAACCTGCAATAAAGATAAAATCAGTCATGTGATCTTGCCGTATTACTCTTTTATTTTACTTATCCGGTCCGGCACTCAATAAAGCAACAGCAAAAATGGCAATGGTAAATAAAATCATCATCCCCAGAATCTTAGGATGAAATAAAATTGCATAAATGTTTTGTTCAAATGCTGGTGTAGTTGTTGTGACTCCGTCTGTAGTTGTTACTGTGGTTTCGCCAACACTTTGCTGTGCTTCCAAGGCAGACTGCCCAAAAACATTTGCAAAACCGGCAATAATAATGACAAAAGCAATACCAATCAACGTCCAGTACACTGTTTTGTCTTTTACTACGTTTGGGAGTTGATCTTCTTTTAATCCCATGGTCTGAAAGACGAGGAGGAGAAGCACGAGAAAAACAACTACTACTGCAAACCAGGGGATAATGAAATTAATGAGCTTTACAGCACTATCAGAAAGAACCACTGCAAAGGCAGTGACTACGGAAATAACTGCGTTAAATGTAACCGAATCACCAACAACTTTAGTTTTATGCAGCAATGCATACACTACTGCGACGATGAATAGAAAAGGAAAAACAACACTGAAATATTGTACTAACCCTATGTCAAGGAGAGTTGCCATGTATTTTTTTATAATTATGCTTTTTTTTCTATGTATGGTTTTATTGTTCTTTCTACTTCTTATTCTTTTTTAATAATTTTGCTGAGGAATTTTTCAGCGCCTTCACCAATATCTTTTAACTTTACTCCTTGGTTATCTTCTTTAGTGATAAACGAGATGACCAGTCCAAAGACGGCTAATACGATGAGCAGTTCTGTTACCTCCGAAGTCCACCAATAGAAAATGTCGTATGGTCCGCGCCAGAGATTTAATGATGCGCCAAAGATATATACTACAAAGACAAGAGCCACTAAACCAACAATCATTTTTCCTGTATCAGCAAAACCTGTTCCAAACAAACCCATCAAAATTAATACCATCACTGATGCAACAGCAACGAGAGCGATACTAGGCAAAGTTTGATTTAATATTATGACTGGATCATAGCCTAATGGATATGAACCAATAATATGGGGCACTACAAAAAGTAATCCTAACACTAATGCGATAATGACGTTGAAGTTTTTTTTAGCTCCCAAAATATTGGTCTTTTGCAATATTGCAAACACAATGGTAAACACTAAAATGAAAGGGAGTAAAAAATCAAGCACTCCATACTCCTGTAATAATGTAACGAATCTCTCTGCGACCATCTGATAACACCTCTTTATGAAAATGCTCAGGATTTCCCTTCGCATTCTGATTTTTTTAACTTTTTTTATTTATTGTTATATTTTATTGTTATATTATTCTATTTTTATTTATCTGTTTTTTAATTTTATTACTTTTTCTTATCTTCTGTAGCAGGTTTATGTTCATACGCTACCACATACCACATAAAAGCAAGGATGATGATAAGGAATAAAAATGTTGCGGCCCAAGTTGCATCCCACTGTTGAAATACGGCAAATACATATTTTAGCCAGTTCATTGAATGGAGGAAAATGACAACTATGCCGATAAACATCAGCACCATGAAAAACATTTTCCATTTTGGAAATTCTTCAAGATTAAATTGTTTGTCGCTGAAGAAAACTCCCACCAGCAAGAGAAATGAAACTCCTAAGATCAGCAAAAGGACTATATTAGCCATGAAAGTGTTAATGACGCTTACTAATTGAGTAGAGGCAATTACCAAAAACGCAACCACAAAAGCAACCATGGCATTGATATTTTTCTTGGGCAACTCTGTTGAGCCCACTTTTTCTATGCCGAGAATTTTGGTTTTTTCTAGAATTGCAAAGAGAATAGTAAACACCAGCAGAAATGGAAGTACTATGTCATATAAGCCAACTTGGCCAAAAAATTCAATTACTCCCCGGAATGCGCTTTGTTGTGCCATCTTTTTCCTCTTGCTGGAAAAGAGAAATGGACTATATAAATGTTTGCAAAAGAGAGGGGGCAGTTAGTTTTATTGACTTAGAAAATATCTCAAAGATGTAAAATGACAAAGTTTAAATACTAGAAAACTCATGACTCCGATTGGTGATACAACGGTGAGCAGAAAGAGAGGAAAGATGTTTTTATTGTTTTTGGGGTTAGGTTTACTTTTAAGTTTCTTGTTTAGTTTTGCTTCTCTTCCTTCTGCTGTTGCAGAATCAGATATTGTTATTAAAGAAATAAAAAATATTATCCCTCTCACTGAGACAGCTACATTTCAACTGAAAATTACTAACAATGCTGCTGCTACCCAACGCTATACTCTCTATTCTTTAAGTCAAGGATGGAGTGTTGCTCCTTTTCCTTTGAAAGACCGTATTATTGAACTTCGGCCAAGACAGGAATATATTACTACGATTATTGTAGATCCTTTAGAGGATTTTCCTCCCGGTATATATCCGTCAAAGTTGAGTATTGAAACTGATCTTGGAGAAAAATATACTGAAGAATTGAAAGTGTATCTTTTGCCGGATAAACCGATAAATTATGCACCTCACATTAAAGTTGAAGTAGATATGGATGAGAAAATAAATCCTCAGGAACCTGTTTCTGTTAAGTTATTCGTAGAAAATAGAAATCCTCTGGATTTGTCTGACATGCAACTGAGAGTGCAAAGTGATATTCCTGAATTTGCTAAAACAGTACAAGTGCCGCTTCTTCCTTTGGATAAAAAAACAGTTGAGCTTTCTTTTATTCCTAATCCATATCAGCAGCCTAAAGAA
>JACPNC010000075.1 GCA_016185685.1 Candidatus Woesearchaeota archaeon
ATAAAATAATCAGCAGGGAAAAACATCCCCAAGAAAGTATAGTAAACATAAGCGAAGTATCTATTGGAGGAGATAATCCGCCCGTTATTATTGCTGGGCCATGTTCAGTAGAAACTCGTGAACAAATGATTGAAACTGCTCTCGGGGTAAAAGAAGCAGGGGCGCAGATGCTTCGTGGTTGTGTGTACAAACCAAGGACTAGTCCTTATAGTTTTCAAGGCTTGGGAAGAAAAGGCTTACCTTACTTAGAAAAAGCATCAGAAGTCACAGAACTTCCCTCTATTTCTGAAGCAATGACACCCCGACAAGCATTTCTTATCGCACAATCTGCCGATGTAATTCAAATAGGTTCCAGGAATGGATTAAATTATGACCTTATCACTTCTGCGGCGCGTACAGCGGCAAAATGGGGTAAATCAATCTTGTTGAAACGGCAGACGGGATCAAGTATTGATGAATTTCTCGGCGCAGCAGAATATGCGGCGATAGAATTTCATAACAGAAAGCAAGATCCAAGAATTCTTCTTTGCTTGCGGGGAACAAAAATTGGCTTAGTGCAGGAAAAATATCGTAATAATCCAGATCATACGGATATCCCTGAACTGAAAATGAAAACTTACTTACCGATTATTTTTGATCCATCTCATGCGGCAGGAAAGCGAGAATATATTCTTTCTTTGAGTCTTGCTGCAATAGAGTATGGGGCTGATGGCTTAATGATTGAAACCCATTGCAATCCTGATAAAGCATGGACTGATGCAGCACAGCAGATAACACCGAAAGAATTGAAAAATATTATCTCTGAAATAGAGAGAAGTAGAATTGAAAGAAATAAAAAAGATATCAGAACGAAGAATAGAACTGAGAAAAAATTAGAAGAAAAAATACAATGGAGATGGGATAGGGGGGCTTAGATGATATCACTGAAAGAAGCAAGAGAAAAAGTGGATGAGTTGGACAGTCAGCTTTTGAAAACGTTAGCTGAGCGTTTCGATTTAATGCAAGAGATTGCTGCTTACAAGAAGGCAAACAATCTTCCTGTAGAAGATAAAGAACGGGAAGAAAAGCTGATTACGCAGAAGACGGATGAGTTGAAAAAATTGCGTTATGACGATGCAGAATTTGTGCGTGAATTGTTTGCGGTTATTATGAAGAAAGCAAAGGAATTGCAAAAAGGAGAGATTCAAAAAAATTGAATGGGATTGCCGAAGAAGGAAAAGAGTAAAAATTGAGTTTAAATTTTTTTATTTTATTCTCACATATGCTCTTGCCCTTCCTTCTCCAGCAGACTTGACTATTAAATCTTCTTGATTCAATCCTTCATATCTGTCGAGTAATTTCTCAGTGACCATGTCTACTGATCCTTTAAATCTTCCTCCTAAAAGAGCATATCCCATATTTCTATATCTCATAAGTTCTTGAAAATTTTCTGCAGTATTATGCGTTCTTGTTACTACGGGTTGTAATCTTTGCGATAATTCAGAATCGTATATCTCGGGGTTAATTCTTGGTGCAGTGCTTTTTTTATAAATTTCTATACTTCTTCTCCGTCGTTCAAAGATTTTATCTACTTCTTCTCTCACTTTCTTTGCTAAATCAGGGCGAGGAGAATATTTTCCTCTGTGCAAAACTACTCTTTCTTCAAAATAGTCTGTCATTTTTAGTTTGAGAATGTGTTCTTGTTCTTTATTCTTATGGCTTATATCTTTCCATCGTCCTTGGGAATGGAATAGCATCTTTGATACTTTCTAAGCCGCAAATCCACTTCACAATACGTTCTACGCCCAGACCAAATCCGCCGTGGGGAACAGACCCATACTTTCGCGTATCTAAATAAAATTCATACTGAGCAGGATCTTCTCCTTGTAATCGCAACCTTGCTTTAATTTTTTCCAAATCATGCTCTCGCTGTGAGCCGCCGATAATTTCTCCGTGTCCTTCAGGAGCTAAAAAATCACAGCCTTGCACGGTTTCTGGATTCTTAGGATCTTCCATCATATAGAATGCTTTTACTTTCTTAGGATAATGCGTACAGATAATTGGCACATCGTAAAGCTGAGTGAGTTTTTCTTCTTCAATAGTTCTGAGATCTTTTCCCCATTCTACTTCCATGCCGCATTTTTCTTTTAAAATTTTTAGCGCTTCTGTATACGTCATTTTTACAAAGGGTTTTTGCAAGGTTGGTTCTAACTTTTTTGGATCACGTTCTAAAATAGCGAGTTCAGGCAAGTTTCTTTCAAGTACTCTTTTGACAACATGCTTGAGTAATTTTTCTCCATGTCCATAAATATCTTTAAACTGTGACCAAGCCATTTCCATCTCTGCATGCCAGTATTCTGTCAAGTGGCGGGAAGTTTTACTTTTTTCTGCACGGAAACTGGGTGCAATGGTATAAATTTTTTCCAGTGCAAAGATTGCCGGTTCTGCATAGAGTTGCCAGCTTTGACTTAGAAAGACATCTTTTTTATCAAAGTAATTGACGCTGAATAGTTCGGATCCTCCTTCGCATTGTACTGCCTGAAAAATAGGTGAATGATATTCATAAAATCCTTGTTTGTGAAAATATTCATGAATGGCCGTAAAAATGGTGTCACGGATTTTTAATATTGCAGTCATTTTTCTGCTTCTTAGCCATAAATGGCGATTATCTGCAAGAAATTCTACTGATTGGTCTTTTGCAATGGGAAAATTTTCTGAAGTTCCTACTATTTTAAAAGATTCTACTGTAATTTCGTATCCAGTGGGGGCACGTTCATCTTTTTTAAGTGTGCCGGTGATTTCCAGCGCAGCTTCAACTTGTAATTTGTCAATTTCCGACCATTGTGATTCAAATTTACCGCGCTCAAAAACACATTGGATGAGATTAGAACTATCCTTGAGAACTACAAATTTTAAAGCATTGCTTCCGCGCTCACGGTGCACCCAGCCGTGGATGTTTACATTACCGGAGCCTTTGGCGATGGCTTTTTGAATGGGAATGTATTTTGACATGTTTGCTTGATAAGAAGGTCCGGGGTTTAAAAAGTTTTCTTTGGTAAATAAGCTTATTCGTTATTCTTTTTCTTTTCTACCACAACAAATTCCACATATTTACTTTCTGCACAGTTACCCATACAAATAAAAGAAAAGCGATTAAGAAACTAGGTACGAAAGGAACCCCGTCTTTAATAAGTACTTTTTTTTGCGGCATGAGTTTTTGCAACAAATGAATGTCTTTCATTTCCAAGGCTTTTTTTCTAAGTGTGATTTTTTCTTTAATCTGCACTGCCTCCGCAAGCCAGTCCCCTTCAGCGATATCCTGCGGTAACACTCTTCGATAAAAACACGTTTTTTCTACTGCCGTGATGAAAATGAACAAATAGAATACTGCCAAAGGAATAACGATGAAAGGAATAAACAAATAATGTACAAAAATAGTCAAAGAAAGAAAAATGACTGAAGTTCCTGCGGCGGAAAAGTGGAGATATTTCCAGTAAAGTAATTTTTCTTTGCAAATAACAATTACTGCTGGAATTTTTCTTACTGCAAGAAAACTCATCCACAATAATCCAAAAATTGCTCCCACAAATAAAAGAAGAAGAAAAAACCACAACAGGTTAAGGCTTGATGACTGGAGTGGAAGAGTTATTCCTAACACTCCCCCAAGGCCCATGAGAAGCTTACTGTCTGCGCCACCCCACTGGTTGGTTTTGTAAAGCAGAAGACCAATTAAGAAAAAGAAAAACATTCCTAAAAAACCACTCCAAAGCACAGAAATTCCTTGTTCAAATGTGAAAATACTGCGAATTCCTAGAACGGAGAAAAGGAAACCATAACTCAGCCAGTCTGGCACTTCTCTGCTCTTAATGTCGGTGAATGTTGCAATGGCTAAGACAAGAATAGTGAGAATGCTGAGAATTGTTTGTAAGTGTGTCTGTGTTTCTAGGAGCATGATTCTGGTAAGAGAAGTAGAGTATATTAAATTTACTAGACGCTGGTTATGGTGTGGCGCTTTATGGTGAAATTATAGATTAATCCAGTTATGGATCAATGAATCAATACACTAATCTTCCTACTTTATGAATAGTGCTTACCATTCTTTTTAATCGGTCAACCATATAGGCAATCCAAGTTATATTTCTGTTTTCAAGGTAGAACTCTTCGCAATCTTTGATGAGAGCATTTTTCTTTTCAGAAATGTTGTGGGCGATTTGCACATTATTGGTGTACACTGCTTTCATGGTTTCATTGTAACATTCTTGAGTTCTTGTTACCAAGCTGACGAACTGCTGTTGTTTTGCTTTTGGCAGTTTAATCTGCCGCATATACCTTGCCAATCTGCGTGTTTCATCGCCAATAACCTCAATATGCATGACTAATATGTAATATTTCAGTAAATCATTTGCTGTAAGTTTAAATTGCTTGGACATAAAACCTTGATTTTTTAGTCCATAATTGACTGCACGGTAGATGAGATAACTTAATCTGTTGACATCTTTATCTCGTAGAGAGATGTTTTCACAACTGTCTTCTTGAAAGATTAAAATACAATCAGTAATCATGGAACGTACAATGACATCCATTTTCCGGAGCAAATTAGGGATAGAAAGATCTTTCATATTGAGAAAATCACGTGCAATGATCTTTTCAGAAGTTTGCTCCATGATTTCTAAAGCCATCAAATTTTGAATAATTGGCTCAATTTCTTCTGCTTTGTTTTTCAGTTCTTTTCCAATGAGTGTTACTGTTTTAAAATTGTTGATATATGCGGGAATTATTTCTCGCTGAATTTGGCTTTTTGTTTTACCATCTACTGTAATCACTATTTCTTTCTCTTCTTCAGGACTTTCTGGTCTCGGTTGGAGAAGAAGACCATCAACGTTTTCATCGAAATAGACTAAGTCACCTCTTTTTAATTTGTTTTGCTGTACCCATGTTTTTGGTAAAGTGACTACGTAACTACTTTTTCCGAAAGAGATCAGTTTGCGGTATTCCATGGTTTTTGTTCCAATATATGCTTTTACAATAGGTTATAATAGATATATGGGGTGAAAACCGATAGGTGTATTTAAAGCTTTTCAAAATGTCTTTAAAATTTTTCATATCGTTAAAAAAGCTTTTATAGTTTCTTTATTTTCTTGAGTCACAATGGTCACAATGATACGTCTCATTAAAAATTCTTTTTCTGCTACTTTGTATGCTGTTCGTACTCATAAAAAGCTGTTTATTCTTCTTATTTTTTTCCAAATTTTAGTTCTTGTTTTCCTTTTTACTCATGCATTTCAAGCTCAGTTGGCAATTGGAAAAGATTTGCAACAATTGGGACTGCAAATTCAACAAGCTAATTATAATCCAGAAGAACTTAAAGCAGGAAAAGCTTTTGTGCAAGATCCTTTACAGGTATTTCAGCTGTATCGTTCTTTAAAAAAGAATCTTCTCCTTTTTGCAGTGCAGTTTGGAGGTATTTTTCTCCTTGGGCAGGGAATTCTCTGGCTGGGAACACATTTCCTCTTTAGAAAAAATAATGAACTTAGAAAATGGAATGAATTTAGACAACAAATATTTAAATATCTGGCGACGGTTTTTTCTTTTTATGGTTTATTTTTCTTGGTATTTTATCTTGTTATAAAATCACAACTCTCTGCTATGGATGCGCAAATTTTAGGCACTACTCTGCGATATTTCGGTTATGCTTTTCTGATGATGTATTATTTTTTAACCATGGCTTTAGCTTTTCTATATATTCCTGAGTGGAAAGTATTTTTTAATTGCTGGTTTCAGTTTGCAGTGAAAAGATATTATTTTTCTCTTCCTATTTTCATTATTTCTCTGCTTCCTGCTGCTGCTGGTTTTTATGGTATTTTTTATGCTGTGCAAATACAATCTTCATTTCCTTTGATGCTACTCTTCACACTGGTATTCATTCTTTTTTTAGTGCTTGGAAGAATATTTTTTATCGCATCACTACGGGAACTTGCATCTAAAGAAAAAATAGAGAACATGGGTTAGAGGGATTGAATGGTATCAGAAAAAAAAATAGTTATTTTAGATACGAATGTTTTAGTTACAGGCGTACAATGGAAAATAGATATTTTTTTAGAACTGGAAAAAGTGTGTGATTTTGCGTATCAGTTAGCTGTTTTGCAGGGGACGATCAATGAATTGAAGAAAATTCAGGCAGAACAGCGGGGAAAATTTCGTGATGCGGCAAAGTTGGCTTTGCTTCTGTTGAAGAAAAAGAAAGTTAGGGTGCTTCCTGAAGAAGGGTATGTTGATGCTTTGCTGGTAAATCATTCTCGAAAAGGCGATGTTATTTTAACGCAAGATAAAGAATTAAAAAAGAAATTAGTAAAACCTTATTTTACCTTACGACAAAAAAAATATGTGGTAAAAGTAGAGTAAAGAACTAAGTCAATTAGGCTCTTTACGGAATGTTCTGAAAGATTAAATTTCTAATCCGCTTAACACATACTTTACTCCCCACGATAAAGTTATCAATCCCAAAATGGTAGAAATAACTTTAATACTGGTTCTTCCAAGCACTTTGTCAATTCTTCCTGCATTGTAAAAGAGAATAGTAGTGAGAATAAGAACAATTGCTAAAGCAACCGTAGTTACTGTTCGTCCATAATCGTTGACCGATACAATAATGGCCGTAATTGCTGCTGGACCGGTTAACAAAGGCGTACCGATGATGGAAGCAATAGCCCATCCGGTGCTGTTTTTGAGTTCTTCTACTTTTGCCAAAGAGTATCCAAGCACCATTTTTACGCCGAGGATGCCAAGGACAATGCCGCCTGCAACTTGAAATTCTTTTATGCTGGTATTGAATAAATTTAGTACTGTTGTACCAAAAAGCAGAAAAAGAGCAGAAACGGCAGCGGCTACTCCTACTGCTGTATTTGCAACTTGTTTTCTATCGCTGGAGGACATTTTTTCCGTAGCAACGAGAAAAATAACTAAACTGGCAAAAGGATCAAAAATAACGAGAAAAAGGATTGTGAGTTGAAGGAGTGGTTCGAACATAGTATGGTCTCTTTTTTAGTTAGAAACTCTTTAGAGAATAAAAAGGTTTCTTTGGATAAATGTGCCTCATTTTGATAAAACACCGAAAAGTTTTTATAGTTATAGCTATAGCTATGGTTTATGAACACTACCATCCAAGTATCAGCAGGTACGAGACAGCTATTGGAGCATCTTAAAAGAGAAGAAAAAGCGCCGTCTTATGATGCAGTGATCCAACATCTTGTATTTAAAAAAAAGAAAGTTGCTGGTTCATTTTTTGGTACGGTAAAAGGACTTACATGGAAGAAAAAAGAAGATAGGTTGCAATTACATGAGCTCTAATTATCTCCTTGACAGTTCTGCCTGGATTGAGTATTTTTCGGGTACAACTAAAGGGCAAAAACTGATACCTCTCATAGAAAAACAAGAAGTAAGTACTTCCATTATTGCCATTGCAGAACTCGCAGATAAATTTGCTCGTGAAAATAAAGAGTTTGATAAAGTTTTAGAATTTATTGAAAGCAGAGCGGGAATTTTGCCTCTTACGATTGGAATTACTCTTAGTGCTGCATCGTTAAAGAAAATTATCCGGCAAAGAAATACTAAATTTGGTTTAGCGGACGCTTTGCATCTTGCTACTGCCATTGAGCATGAAGCAATTTTGGTTACCAGTGATCATGATTTTTCTGGTGAACGAAATGTGCTTTTGTTATGAAGAGTAAGAGTAAAACTGCGGATGACAGGACATTCAGACCAATTTCAATCTTCAATTTGCTATTTGGAATTTAGTTTTTGAACCTGCGAAGGGACTAACCCATACGACCCTGAATCGTACCCATTTGGCCGCTCTGGCACATCCGCAACTGAAAGCTTCTACTCTTGTTTTAGTTAAAAATGTTTCTAAGAGTGAAGTGTAAGATTGAACTATTTTAATTTAGAATAGTACTTTTAAGTAGAAACATTTAAAAATAAGCACTCTATTTTGGATTTTGGTGATTTAACATGGAAACAAAAAACTTAGAAACTACGGTTGGAAATAAAAAATCTTTTTTTAGGAGTGCAAAAGCAGCAGTACTTGCAGTAGCTTTGGCAGGATGCGCAGGATTGAG